>NZ_DASWWZ010000315.1:0-2495 GCF_036405755.1 Schlesneria sp. | reverse complement strand
TCGTAATTAATGCCAGAACGAGTGCTGCGGCGGCCACTGCGAGTCGACGTTTCTTAAATTCGTTCCAGATCAATGCCCACTGGCTTTTGCTCTGAACCGTCGCTGCGTTCGATATCTTCGATTGAGTAGCTGTCACAAATGCCCTTCCCGCTCCATCCCTGCTCGACACGCGTTTTCATGGCTCGTGCATCTCAAAAGAGAGTTCTCCACGAGATTCTGAACAACCCTGTTCACGTCCGGTTCGGTGCCTCACCCCAATGCCACTGTAAAGGGCTGAAAACACAGTCTTCTCCCGATGGGTCGGTTCCGAGCATAATTGCGCAAGGCAATTTAGCAAAGCGACACTTTGAATCGAGCGCCCATCATCCTTCCACACTGGGGAGTGGCACTCAGGACGCGGCCCTGATTCTGGCAAGTAAGACAACCGCGTCAGCGTCGATCGCCTCCTGCCGTCCAATCGGCCCCACCTTCTCGCCCGTTTTGGCTTTCACGTTGACTTGAGTGGCATCGATCTTCATCAGTTCAGCGATGCGGGCGGCGATTGCCTTTTTGTAGCTCGACAGTTTCGGACGCTCCGCGTGAATCGTGCAGTCGACGTTGCCGATCTCCCAGCCTCGCTCGCGGACAGCCGCTACGGCTTGCTCCAGAAAAATGGCCGAATCCGCGTTGGTCCATTGGGCATCCGTATTGGGAAACCATTCACCGATATCCCCCAGGCCGACGGCCCCCAGCACAGCATCTGTCAGCGCGTGCAGTAGCACATCGGCGTCGCTGTGTCCGTCCAGGCCGAACTCGTAGTCAATTACGACTCCGCCAAGAATCAATCGACGACCAGGAACGAGTCGGTGCCTGTCGTGTCCCAGCCCCACTCGAAATCCACAATCAAACATCCTGCTACTCTCGTTCTAAATCCAGTTCGCTGAAATCGTTCTAGCAAGCGGAAGAATGAGCGAAGCGGATCGAAAAGAAAAGCCTCGCGGCCTCGATGCTCGCTGCCCCGGCCAAGAACTCAAATTGACACGTTTGGCCAAACCGGGGTAGATTCCCGCTGCTCCCTCCTTTCATACATCAAATCGAAGAAAAGCAATCCTTTTCACGGACTTGCACGTGTCCCGGTACATCCTGCCATTCGCGAGGACCAATCGACTACCTTTTCTGGTGGTGACAGTCAGCGTCTTTGCATTTTTAGGATGTTCGATCTTCCCGACCGGTTCGACTTCGACCCAGTTTTCGTCCGGACGACCGATTCTTCCTCCGATTCAGGCTGCGCCTGACACCATACTGCTCGAAGTTTTCTTCATTGAACGCCCGCAGGAAGATCCGCTCCTCTCCACAAGCCTCTGGAAAGATGTGGATCAGATTGGAGCCGTGCCAACGACTGAAACTCGGCAAATTCTGCGTGAAAATGGTTTTCGTGTCGGAAATGCGAGTTCACACCCTCCGGCCTCAGTCCAGAAGTTACTGGGTATGGTCGCGGAAATCCCCCTGAACTCGTCCGAGAATTCGGGGCCGCTGTTGGGTCGACACCAGTTCCTGGCCCCCGGCGTCGAAACGGAAATCCCCACCGGCATCATTCATGACGAATGTGAGTTCCTGTTTCACGAGGCGGGAGGAAAAAAGTCCGCCTCCTACGAGAATGTCAACTGCGTTCTTCGCATGAAGGCCAATCGACTGCAGGAAGGCTGGATCAGAATCGACTTCCAGCCCGAAATTCATCATGGCGAAAACCAGCTTCGACGCACAGCTGCCGGGGAAGCCTGGTCACTCAAAATGAGTCAAAAAATCGACGTGCGCGTGGCTCAACGATTTAGTATGACCTTGAATGTGGGAGAACTGGCGCTGATTACGGCGATCCCTCACGAAGAGGGAACCTTAGGCGATCGATTCTTCTGCCGTGATGATCAAGGAACAAAAAAACAACGCGTTCTCTGTATACGCGTTGTGGAGGCCGGAAGCCCTGCTGCCGCTTTAGCAAGATGAATTAGCCCCGGCGCAGCGGGCAGTGACTGCCATCGAACTAAGGCTCGAATCGCCTGATCGCCTTTTCTGTAACGTCATTCCGATTGGCTTGACGGGTCAGCGCCGTCGTCATCCGCTCGAGACTTTCGCTTGCGAAAACAGAACCATGACATGCTGTCTGGTTTTGGTCGCGACAGATGGTTAGGATCTTGGTCGCAACTTCGACCGACTGATTTCTGTCCGAATTCACTTGGGTCTCTTAGCAGGTTGACCTCTCCCATGACGTTTGATTCGCCAGGTTCCCTGTTCTGGTTTGGACTCGCTGTTCCAATCGTCGTCTTCTACATTCTCAAAATTCGATTACGGCGACAGCCGGTTTCCACGATCCTGTTCTGGAATCAAGTTCTTAATGAGCAGAACCCACGGTCGATCTGGCAACGGCTTAAGCACCTCGTCTCGCTCTTGCTGCAACTCGCGATGCTATCATTGCTGGTTCTGGCCTTAGCTGACCCGTATTTCTTCTGGGAGGTTCGATC
>NZ_DASWWZ010000314.1:0-11180 GCF_036405755.1 Schlesneria sp. | reverse complement strand
GGTGCTTCTGCCTGCATGCGATAGGCCAGCTCAAACGAGTTGATCCGCGCTGCCAGATCTTGTCCACCCGGTCTGGCATCCATGTGTTCCTGATTGATCTTTGCGAGCAGATCGAGTTGCTCACGCTGTGCCGCCAGGTCCATGTACCCCGGGCCACGGAGGTCAAACATGGGGTCACCGACAGACCGGAACAAGGTCCCGGCGTAAGAACTGGGGATGAAGCCGCTGGACCAGTTCGGCTGGCCCCCGATCGGACCGCCCCGTTTGTCGAGAATCACGACATAGCCGGGCATGTTCTGGTTTTCCGACCCCAGACCATAAACGGCCCAGCTTCCCAGCGAGGGGCGTCCGATGAAGGTCTTGCCGGTGTTCATGGCGACCAGCGCCGAACCGTGCGCATGGCTGTCGGTATGGCACGAACGGATCACGGCCAGCTTGTCTGCGTGCTCACGCACTTTCGGAAAAAAGTCCGAGATCAAAAGCCCGCTTTCGCCACCTGGTCGGAAGGGGCGGAAGGAGGGCGTCAGAAAGCCCACTTTTCGGCCGCCGGAGTTAATAAAGGTTTTTCCTTCAGGCAGTGGCTGGCCCGCGTACTTCTGAAGTACAGGCTTGTAGTCGAACGTATCGACCTGACTGGGCCCCCCGTTCATCATCAGAAAAATGACGCTCTTAGCTTTCGCCGGAAGCTGCTGCGGTCGCGGGGAGAGAGGGTTGGCCGACGGTGCGGGAGAAACCGCGCCGTTGCCGAACACACGGTTCTCGTGCATGAGACCCGCCAGAGCCAGGCCCGCGAAACCGCCTCCCATCTCCCAGACAAACTCGCGTCGCGTCAGTTGGCATGGAAAGGGATTCTGCGGGTGTGTCATCGGTGTGTCTCCGGATCTGACATCGGGAAGGGCGAATTGACCTGTCAGGGAATGCAAGGTTCAGTCGAACTGCCTGCGGGAGCGCCGACCGCAACGCGGCAGGTGTCACTCATTAAATTTCGCTTCGTATGACGACGAGTGGGCGAGGGGCTCCGACTAGATAAGATGCCGCCCATCGTGCAGCTGCTTTAGTCCACATAGATAAACTCATTACTGTTCAGCAGGACGTGACACAGCGAGGCCAGGGCCAGCTCGTGGGGCGAAGGTTCTGCCGGTGCTGCAGAGAGGGGAATCTCGTACCGTTTGGACAGTTCGCGTGTCAGAGCGATTCGCTCTTCACCCGACAACGATCGATCAAAGACGATGATCTCTGCCAGATCCCCCTGCCAGTATTCCCCATCGATGTTGCCCTGCTGACCCAGCACGTAGTTCGTGCCGAGGTTGCGCGGGGCGAGGGGTGTCGACCGGCTGGCCAGTTCCGTCAGATTCTCGAAGATGCGGGCCTCGTTTGCATTCGACTGGCCGATCAGCAGGAAGGGTTCTTTGCCCGAACGGAGTTGACCGACTCCCGAAAAATCATCGCTGAGTCGAACGGCTGACTTTGAGGTGGTACCGAAAAACAGCGACGTCCCAGAGTTGCCGGCACCCCCGTTCCAGTTCGAGAATAACGTGCGGTGACCTTCAGTCCCCTGGTCACGGGCAACCGCCACCAGGGTGAACTGCTGTGACGTCACTACTTGTCCCTCGAGATGCAGGAACTGCCGTCGTCCATCGAATCGGATCACGGGTTTTCCGTTGATCCCATCGGCCACCCACTGGGGACGTCGATCCGGGTCAGGTTGAGTGGCATTGTGGTTTCCTGCCGAGTCGTCCTTCCAGCGAATGACTCGTCCACTCGCATCTCGCTCGACTCCTGCACTGGCTTGCAAATGCAGGGTGACACCCCGCTGCGGGATGTCGACCGGTTCTGTCTTCTTCGGTTTCGGCAGATGGGAAAATCGCTCGAGCTGCTTCGTCAGATGCGATTGAGCGGCCGCGATTTCCGTGGGGGAGGGGAGCCGTCCGAGGGTTGTCTGCCAGGCGGCTTGGATTCTCGCCTGATCGTCCGGTCCCGCCAGGCCTTCGATCCGTTTGGCCAGCAGGCGACTTTGCTCGTGCACGAATTCGTTGTTCATGAGCGCAAGGGCCTGTGGTGCGACGGTGCTGACGTCTCGCTGGCCACAGGGAAGCGTCGTTTCGACAAAATCGAATGTTGTCATCAGCGGGGGTAGCAGGCCCCGCTTGGAATACATGTACAGACTTCGCCGACGCTGCTCGTCCGGGGGGGACGCGTTCCAGGCATTCGACTTCATCGAAAGTCCTTCCAACGCTTCGGCACTTACGGTCGGCTTGAAGCTGGGGCCCCCCATTCGCAAGTCGATCGCACCACTCACCGCGAGCATTCGGTCGCGAATCTGTTCCGCGTCTAACCGGTGACGATCGAACCGCCACCAGAGTCGGTTACCGGCGTCAGCTGATTCGATCTGTTGGGCTGCTGGATGAAGGGACGATTGTCCATAGGTGTTTGACAGGACCAGCAGTCGATGAATGTGCTTCGGCCTCCAGCCTTCCTGCTGGAATTCACTGGCTAACCAGTCCAGCAGTTCGGGGTGGCTGGGAAGATCGCCGGTGAATCCGAAGTTGTCCGACGTTCGGACCAGCCCTTTTCCAAAATGAGACTGCCAGAGGCGATTTACGAACACACGCGCCGTTAAGGGGTGCGCTGGATCCGTGATCCACTGGGCCAGTTGCCGTCGGCGCTGCGATGAGTTTTCTGTCGGGCGGGGCGTCGGAACTGCTGAAGTGAGTGAGGCAACGATAGCGGGTGTTCCAGGGCTGACGACCGCCATGGGCCGCTTGGGGTCCCCCTTCTTCAGCATCCACAAGTCAGACGGCGTTGCCGTCACGTCGGTCCACCCGAGTACATCAAACCCCAGTTCCTCCTTCGAGGGGCCTCCCAGAAGTTCCCGCTGCCGGGCTTCGATTGGCCCTGCCCAGAATGCGGCAGCGACCTTGTAGTAGTCTGACTGCAGGATGGGATCAAACTTGTGGTCGTGGCAGCGGGCACACTTGACCGTCAGTCCGATGAACGAGGTACAGGTCACATTGACCAGGTCTTCGAGCCGATCATATTTGTACTCTTCAGGATCATTCGGCTCGTCGTTCCAGGTCCCTAGGCGCAGGAAACCGGTGGCGATAACCGATGACTCGGTTCGGTCGGGAATCTCGTCCCCGGCGATCTGTTCGAGGATGAAGCGATTGTAGGGCATGTCTGCGTTCGCTGCGTTGACGACCCAGTCCCGGTACTTCCACGCACCCGGCTTCTCCTGGTCCCGTTCGTAGCCCGACGTTTCTGCGTAGCGGGCCAGATCCAGCCATTGACGGGCCCACCGCTCGCCGAAATGGGGCGAGTTCAGCAGTCGTTCGACAAGCTCGGCTTTAACGACCCCGTCTGAACGAGGGTCTTCGACATAGTTCGTAATTTCTTCCGCTGTGGGGGGAAGGCCGATCAGGTCGAAGTAGAGTCGGCGAATCAGAACGGCACGCGGCGCAGGGGGAGCGGGAGAGAAGGAGGCTGCCTCCAGGCGGGCGAGGATGAATGCATCGACGGGATTCGCAACCCAGTGCGTGGCTTTGACGCTGGGGATTGACGGTCGACGGATGGGTTGGAGTGACCAGAAGTCACGCCCCCCTCGCACGTCCGTCGTCCGTTCGTACGGGTCGAGGACACGTCCTTCGGGCCACGCGGCACCCGACGAAATCCAGGCGGTCAGAATCTCGATTTCCTCCGGCGGCAGCGGGCGGGGCTGACCTTTTAAGGGAGGAGGCATTTCGCCACTGCGGACACGACTCAGAATGAGATTCTCTTCAATGGGAAGTCCCGCTTCGAACGCGGGACCGCTATCGCCCCCTTTCAGGATGTTTCCCAGTTTCGTCAGCGAGAGCGATCCTGAACTATCGTGATCAGAATGACATTCGAGACATCGTCGGACGAGGACATCCGCGACTTTCTCAAACGATTCGGACGCCCCCTTCAATTCGCCCTGACCGCTTAAGCCCGTCAGCACGAAGACGAGGGCAGGCAGGAAGAGCCACCTGAAACAGACCGAAAGCCCACGAAAATCAGAGAGCGGCGACATGATGGGAGCCTCATCAAGCGTGCGGGAAACTCAAGAGGGATATATTTAAGAAAGTTTAGAAATTAAAGTCAACGCCCCAGTGATGTGCAGAGTTTCTGTGAGCTGAACTGCCGGTTACGATGGAGGTGGCAATGTGAGAATTCGTCCGTGGCGAGCAATCCAATCTCACACCGCGACGATGGGTGGCCCGCTCCACGCTCTTCAGGGCGCCGAACGGCAGGGGATGAAGCCCAATCGGAGCTCAGTTCCGGGATGATTTTGGCTGCGATTTCACAGTCGTGGGCGACCTGTACAAGTGTGTTGACCCCTCTCTCAAGGGGCGGGTACGATAAGGCCATGGTTTTCTCAACCAGCTCCGGCCACGCATCTCTCATCAGGTCCGGGAGTGGATCGCTGCGGCAGTGGTCGCACGTGTTAAGCCGATTGAAACTGCGGAGAAATTTTGCATGGCCGAAGTGAGCATTCTGATCGTGTGCTATAAATCGAAGGACCTCATTCGCCAGTGTTTAGATGGGGTCTACAACCACACGACAGGAGTCGACTACGAGGTTTTGCTGCTTGATTGCTCGAACGACGGCACGATGGATCTCGTGCGGCAGGAGTATCCCAAGGCGATTATTATTGATAATGATCAGAACCTTGGTTATGGACTGGGGAACAATGTTCTCGCAGCGCATGCGAGCGGCAAGTATATCATTCTGTTGAATCCCGACGTGATCATTTCTGACGACGCAGTCGGTGAGCTTTATCGAACTGCCATCGCGATGCCCCGTGCAGGGGCCGTCGGGGGCTGGAATCAATTACCGAACGGGCAACGAGATCCCGGCTGCCGCCAGTTTTTGCCGACAATTTCTCGGATTCTGGTGACCGCTCTGGGAGGGGCGAGGTTCCTGAATGGAGCGTTGAAAGAAGGGGAAGTGAAAGCCCGGGAAGTGGAAACTTTGTCCGGCGCATTCATGCTCGTCCGGGCCGATGTCTGGAAAGAGATCGGCGGCTTTGATCCCAGCTTCTTTATGTATTCTGAGGAAATGGATCTTTGCTATCGTCTACGGGGACTCGGCTGGTCCATTATCATGACCCCTCAAGCCCAGGTAATTCACCTGGACGCCGGAGGGCAGGGGAATACACCGCGGCGAGTCCGGTTGCTGACGACTTCTCGAATGCATTTCATCCGCAAGTATTGGGCGCTCCCCAAAGTCTGGCTGGCCGGGTTTCTCACCTGGCTGCATGGACTGATTCGAGTCGCGATTGGGGTCGCGGCAATTCCCTTTACGGGAAAAAAGTGGCCGAAAAATCTCGTGGAGGCCTATGCGCCGGTCGTCTTTATGCCGGGAAAATGGTGGTGGGGCTTTCACGCGAACAATCGCTCGTGACCGCATGCCGTCGTGTGTGAGTGAGCTCCGTCCAGAGCTTCATCGAGGCGCGTCGGCGGAAAAGGTGTTGGCGCTGAGGGGGATGTGGGCGAGGTGTGGGTGCGAGAAGGGCTTGGAGAATCTGCGGACGCGCCGGAACTCCGAAAATGAACGCGGTGCGAAACAGGACAGGGCGAAGGTCCGGCTCAGGCAGCGGCCCCTGCGGGGCTGAGCGCTGAAGCTCGCGTTCGCGTCCGCAAATCTCCGTGCAATCACAACCTGGGACTCCCTGCAGGCCACTTTCTTAAGAGTCCGTGTTTTGAGAGTCGCTATTTGGGCCGTCGATTCGTTGCGACCCCCATCCGGTCTCGAGGGTACCTGCATTGGCAGGTGTCTGAACGTAACTGCTTAAGATCTCGCCACCAACCGAGTTCGCGCTCGCGTAGCGGGAGGGCGGGGGTCCGAGTCTGCTAGGGGTCGAGACGGGTGTGTCGATCAAACGTGGTCGTAAACGGCAATGCTGCCCGAGTCAGGACTGCGCGCGACTTTCGGTGTCGGTGGACTTGATGTCCGAAGCTTGATCTGCAGATTTGTCATCAGCCAGAAGATTCGGGGGCCGCGAACAAGATAACGCCACCACATGCGGCGGGGGTTCTGAAGCAGGCGGTACATCCACTCCGAACACATGGCCCGCATCCACATCGGTGCGCGTTGTTCGGTCCCGGTGAGGAAGTTGACCGAAGCACCGATACACAGGGCCAGTCCTCGAGCAACCCCCCGTTCGGCTAATCGACTCGCGAGAATTTCCTGCTGGGGCGATCCCAGAGCGATAAAGCAGTAGCGGAAGGGGCTGTGTGCTTCGACGAATTCGAGGCACTTCAGAACTTCTTCTTCCGACTTAATAAACCCCATTGGGGGGGTATACTGTGACAAATTCGTGAGACTGTATTTGTTTTCCAGAAAGCGGGCCTGTTCAGGGGTCGCGCCAACGATCAGTACGGGATCGTCGGGCTTGATCACCTTTTCGAACAGCGATTCGGTGAGGTCGCTTCCCGGGCAAACGGGGATGTGCATTCCCTTCGTCAGGAAGAATGCGAGTGACAGAAAGCGGCTGTCAAGAAGCAGGTACGTCGCGCTCTGGCAAAGCTTGAGAAACGCTTCGTCGTCATTCAGGCGGATCAAATGATCTGTATTGGGGGTTACGACGAACCCATACCGGCTATCGCCGAATGAGGCAACAACGTCCATAAACTGCGTAATGTCATAGTCGTCGAATGTGTGAAGCACGGGGCATGCCTCCTCTAGAAAGCCGCTGCTGAAACGGGCGTAATCTGTGCGTGTGTTTACTGCGGTAAAGCAGCCAGGCGAGAGCGTTGCTGGGCTACCCTAATTTGTCCCCAGGACTGGGCTCATTGACGCCCAGGTCCGTCTAAGGGACGGGAGAGAGATCGAACGCTTTCCGAATGCGGAGCCTGCCCCGGAAAATGCCAGAATGTGCGTGGCAGAAACCAATGGAACAGATTGTGACACCCGGTTTTGCTGGTGAAGACGATTTCGGTCATGAAGCCGGGTAGCCAGAATCGAGCCAACATGGAAGCTGCTCTGTGTTCACAAAGTCATGTACACGAAAGTTTGCCGCAGACAATACGGGTGTATCGTGTACTTGTGTTCTATGATAGGCGGGGTACTTCTAACTTTCAATCACAAATTTTTTTCGCCGGCGACAAAGACGAACCTGCTGCCAGGGAGCGTCCCCGAAGACCTTTCGGACCACAGAATCAAGGGAAAAATGGAAGTCCCCACCGTTGAGTGCGGATCGCTACGTTGACTGAAACCTGCTGAAATTAAGGGAATGCAAGAGAGCAATTTGTTCTGTAGCGATTGATGGCTCTCTTCCTTAATGGGTGCGGATTGGCGACACGGCCACGTCGCAAAGTTCAGCGGTAATGGGTTTGGGAAGGTGGAGCGGGCAGGGGTATGTATGGATGATGCGGTATGCATCGCATGGAATGGGAATAGTGTACAGTCGAGGTGTTATCGGCTGTTCCCGCTTGGGGTAGTCAATCTGTTTGTACGAAAATGTTGCAATATGTTGGCGAGTGGCTACTTCGTCGAGCTTTTTTGGTAGATGGGCGGCCCGGTTTTGCAACCGACATCTCCCTGCTCGCGACGGCAGATGTCGGGGAATGCCCCTTAATTGCGGACGCGAAGTGGGAGCCGAGGGACCGAGATTTCTCCGTTTTGTCTCTGCTGTCCCAGCAATTCCCGGCGGCTCGACGATTTTAGCAGGGTTGCATTTACGTCTGGAACGATCTCAAATGTGACTTCAGTTCAATGCAACCGGTTGAACGACAGGCGCGGGTCAGATTTATCTGAGGTCGTTGGAGTTCGGGTAGTTCTTGATCAGCCGCGTGGTGACAAAAGTCTGTCACCACATGGAGTAAAAACGGATCGGACGTCACGCGACGATTTGCTGCTGTTGATGGCCTGTACGGATTTCGTTTCGTCTGATGAAAAGGGCCTGGGGCGCATCCGTATTCACGAGTCAGCGACTCACGGGATCGACGCCGCAAAGTTCGACCGCCAGGTTTCAGCAGCATAGTTCAGCGGGCGATGAGGAAGTGTCAAACGCAAAAGACATCGATGGCACTCAGAGCACGACGCCCCCTTCGCAATCCGTTGAGGGAACTCCTCGCAATCTCGTTTCAGAAGTTGTGTCACTTCCCGCGAATTTGGCACAGGCGGCCCCCCAACCTACCTCCCCCGTTCCGGTGCAGCTTGGGCGTTTTGAAATTCGCAAACAATTGGGGACGGGGGGATTTGGTGACGTCTTTCTGGGGTTTGACGCCACTCTTAAACGCTTCGTAGCGATTAAGTATCCCAAAGACTCGCTCTCTGAGGCCGCTCTTCAGACGTTCCTGGGCGAAGCGCAACGGCTGGCTCAGTTGCAGCATCCGGGTATCGTCGCAGTCTACGATATCGGGCGAGTTGACGACCGTTGCTACATCGTGACCGAGTTTCTGGAGGGGCAGATCCTTGATGTCCAGCCGGGAGGCAGCCCCGCTCCCTGGCAGCGCTGTGTCGAAATTGTCAGTCACCTGGCCGATGCTCTGGGGCATGCCCATTCCCGGGGGATCATGCACCGCGACATCAAGCCGTCCAACATCATGCTGACGGTCGACGGACGATGCGTGCTGCTGGATTTCGGACTGGCTGTACATGATCTGGAGCCGAGTCGATCGGAAATCGCCGGGACTCCCTCTTACATGTCGCCGGAACAGATCCGGGGTGAGTCGCATCAGATTGATGGCAGGTCTGATATTTTCTCTCTCGGTGTGATCCTGTACGAACTGCTTACCGGTCGACAGCCATTTACTTCTCCCGACCGAAAAGCCTTGTTCCGCAAGATCCAGGAAGAAGACCCCGTACCAATTCGCAGATGGAATCCGCTGGTTCCGGTCACGGTTGAGTCGATTTGTCGGAAGGCACTGAACAAGAGACGGGAAGATCGATTTTCGACGGCGGACGAACTGGCAGAAGCGCTGCGTAGTGTTATCGGCACCAGAAAAGCGGTGTTCGCACCAGAGAGTCTTCTGCGGAAACCGGACACGAATCCCTCTGCTGGCGGCCCCCTGACGGCGCCTCTGATTCCTCCCAGCAATTTCGCTCGAGATTCCTCCCCGTTACGCCCCCTGAAGGAAGCCCAGTTCCGGCTTGTGACACTTGTCGGTGTTCGGCTGAGTCTCGGAAAGCAGAATCGAAAGCCCGGCACTCAACTGGAATTTCTCAGGGGGTTTACCCCCGCTGTCGCTGCTGTTGCGGAAAAGGCTGGCGGGTGCATCAGCAGTTGCTCGGAATTCGAAATCATCCTCTGTTTCGGGTTCCCGGTGGCTTACGAAGACAGTCTCTTACGGGGGATTCGTTGCGGGATGCAGATTCTGAAGCTCGGAGAAGGGATTGAAGTGTTTCCGCAGCGACACCAGCTGCGAATTGCCGTTCATTCCGGGTTCGCTGTGGCGGAAGAAACGGTGGATGGGATCGAGATACTGGGCGAGCCGGGGAAAATTCTGAAAGGCCTGCTGCAAGTTGTCCCGTCTGCTGAAGTGACGGTAACGGAAGGTGTGCACCGATCCAGCCGTGTCTACTTCCAGCAGGATTCGCTGGGGGCTGTTCCCCTTCCGAATCTGGCAGAACCACTTTCGCTGTACCGGGTCATCAAAGAAGCCCCCGTTACGCTCAATCGTGTCGAACTGGTCGATCTGGTCAATCTGACACCGCTCGTCGGGAGAGACACCGAGGTCGCGATTCTGAAAGACCGCTGGGAACAGGCGGTGGAGGGGATGGGCCAGATCGTCCTGCTAATCGGTGAGGCAGGATTAGGCAAGTCACGCCTGATTCGCGAAATTCGCGAAGGCGTCACGGCCCTGAGCGTGAATCCCGACATCATTGAATTGCGCTGTTCGCAGAATCATCAGTCGACGGGATTGCACCCGATGATTGAGCATCTGACGCATCTGTTGCAGTTCGACAGACACGTTTCGGCCGAGTCACGGCTGCAGGCCATTGATCGTTATCTGCAAAGTCTGAACCTCTTGACGGACTTGAACCGAATCCTGTTGGCCCGACTGCTTGAGGTTGATGCCCCCCAGCTGGCCCCTTTGGAAGGGAATGGTCGTAAGAAACGCGAACTGACGACGGCTTTGCTGCTGTCTGTGTTAAAAAGCAGAGCCATTCTCAGGCCGGTACTGTTCATCGTTGAGGACCTGCACTGGGTGGATCCAACGCTGCTGGATCTGCTGACAGCCTTTGTCGAGAATTTTGATCAACATCGCACGCTGAGCATCTTTACGTTCCGACCCGAGTTTGAAACGCCCTGGAGAAGTAAGCCGCATCAAACGCAAATCGCTTTGAATCGCCTGAATCACCGCCAGATCCGGGACATGCTTCATCGGCGGCTGCGCCGGCAAGACCTTCCCACACCTCTTGTTGAACAGTTGGTCCAGCGAACGGACGGCATCCCTCTGTTCATCGAAGAATTCTCGAAGCTGCTTGAAGAAAGTGGATCGCTGCAGGAGACCACCAGCTCCCGATCGTCGCTTGGTCAGGCCATCCCGGAATCGCTGCAAGACTTGCTCATGGCGCGGCTGGACCGCATGGCGAGCGACCCGAGTGTCATTCAACTGGCCGCGGCGATCGGACGCGAATTCAGCTACTCACTACTTTCCGCGGCGACGTCAATGTCGCCAGAGGATCTTCAGGCAGAACTGATCAAGCTTGTCACGGCCGAAGTGCTGTTTCAAAAAGGGAATTTTCCGGATGCGAGCTTCCTCTTCAAACACGCCTTGTTACAGGATGCCGCTTATAGCTTGATGATTAAGAAACGTCGGTGCGCCGTTCACGCGTCGATCGGGGCGGCGATTGAAGCTCATTTTCCCGATCTCGCGCAGCACCAGCCGGAACTGGTCGCTCACCATTTCACGGAAGCCGATATGCCGGAAAAAGGGGCGGAGTACTGGCTGAAGGCCGGGAGAAAGTCCCAGGCCCAGTTCGCCAATATCGAAGCGATTAATCACTTGAATCGTGGACTAATCGTCCTCGCGTCGATTCCGGAATCACCCGAGCGGGATCAGCGGGAACTGAACTTCCAGCAGGTTCTGGCCCCCGTCCTGATGGCGGCACGCGGCTGGTCAAATTCCGAAGTCGGTACCGCGATCCAGCGAGCCAGTCAACTGGTAGCCCGGTTCGAATCGATCGAAGATCGGTTCTTTGTTGAGTGGGGTTTG
>NZ_DASWWZ010000313.1:0-3638 GCF_036405755.1 Schlesneria sp. | reverse complement strand
GATTCTCTGCAGGATGCCCCAGATAGATCAGTGCGTCTTCTTTGAATGAGGGTTCAAGTTCTTCCCACCATGCGTCATAGAATTGGGTAAGTCGGTTGACCACTTCAGGGTGTTGTTTGATGACGTTCGATTTCTGCAGTGGATCGACGGCAATCTCGTAGAGTTCCTTGCCATTCACCAATCGCCACTGACTTGTCATGACCGCGGTCTGTTTCCACTTCACCGGATCTTTAACTCGCTGAGAGTCGGTCACCAGAATCCGGTCAGGCCACTCAACGGTATTGCCACTCAGCAAGGGTTTGATACTTCGACCGTCGAAGTGAATAGAGCTGTCGACGGGAATACCGCAAAGGTCAATCAGGGTCGGCAGGACATCGACATGAGCCGTGATTGGGTTAACGTCGCGGCCTCCAGTGAGCCCCCCTTCCGGCCAATAGACAAAGAATGGAACCCGGTGTCCTCCGTCGTACTCACTCCCTTTTTTGCCTCGCATTCCTCCATTGTTGATGCTGTCGCCCGCAGCAGTGCCGTTGTCAGTGGTGAAGATGAAAATCGTGTTCTGAGCAAGCCCTTCTTCAGCCAGGAACGCACGCAATCGACCGACGTTGTCGTCGATGTTCGCGATCATCCCGAAAAAGTTCGCCAAATCGACAGGGAGATTCTGGTAGGGAACGCTGCTTTCCGGCGGTGCATGCATGGGGCCATGCGGTGCGTTGGTCGCGATGTAAGCCAGGAAGGGTTGCTTCGCTGCCTTCTGTTTCTTGATGAACTGGCGAGCGGCGTCGAAGAAGACGTCTGTGCAAAATCCTTCGACGGGGACCGGGCGAGAATTATGGAAGTACGAACCGCCGAAGTAGGCGTTGTTCCATGCGTCTGAAATCTGGCCAACTCCCCCTCCACCGTGACGGAGTACTTCGGCGAATCCTCGGTCTTCGGCTCGATATGGATAATTGTCACCCAGGTGCCATTTCCCGAACATGCCGGTCGTGTAACCAGCGTTCTGGAAAATCTGCCCCATGGTCGTGAAATTCTCTTTGAGAAGCGACCGGCCCAGGACCGTATGCCAGACGCCAGTTCTGTCGGTCCAGTTGCCTGTCATGAGAGCGGCGCGCGTCGGTGAACATGTCGGTGCGACATGGTAGTCTGCCAGTCGAACCGACTCTTTGAACAGAGCATCGATTTCTGGCGTTTTGAGTACGGGGTTCCCGTGGCAGCCCAGATCGCCGTAGCCCTGATCGTCGGTAATCACCAATACCACGTTGGGCCGCTCTGCACCCCATGCGGGTGAGAGCGGCGTACACAACATCAAACTGAGCGTAAGGCAAAGGCGAATTCTCATCGGTGAAACTCCATCATCCGGGTGTCTGATCGGGGAATAATCCGCCCATTTGCTGACGGCGCGGGATCGAATTCATTTCGAAAGATCGAACTCGAAATAATTGTCTTCGTCAGCCACAACCTCAACCTGCAACGCCGTACTCGCCGAGTCGCGGTACTTTTGGGGCCACTTTCCACGAGGTGGGGACTTCTCCTGCCCCATGTCGTCCGTCGGAATCGGATCATCCGGTGGCCAGCCTTCCGTCACTGTGACCGTATATTTCCCGGTCACAGCCCCTTCGGTCCCGCTTTTCGCCATGACGATTTTTGAGAAGTTTCCGTCTTCATCCGTCTGTCCAACACAGGGCTCGCCACCTGTCACCTGTTGAGGCAGGAACACTAACTTCGCGTATGAGACCGGCTCACCTCGATAGGTGACGACACCCTGCACTGTAGCAATCACAGGTCTGTCGCCGGATGAACATCCGATGGACATGAAAGCGAATGCGACGAGGGCACCCTGCAGCCACGTCGCGATGCTGATTTCCCGGCGCGGGGTTCGAGCAGGAGGGGGAGCAATGAGTGTGGCTGCGGGAGAATTCATTCCCGTTTGTTGTCGTTCAGAACTCACCGATGATTTCTCCACCCTGAATCGTCCCCAGGCTCCGATAAGTTCCCAGGTCAATGCTCTGGGAAATAAACCGCGAGCTTCCGTCGCACATGGCGAAATGAGCTCCACCCACGTGCTGACTGCTGAATCCCTGCTGGTTCGGCCAGTCCGTCCAACAAGCGTTCCAGCCTTGAGCGAGAGGTCGACCGAGTCCTTCCGGACATTCCGCTGGCCGATTCACCGGGAAAGCGGTTGTTGCGAGAACTCCGTTGAACCAGAACCATGCTGACAGAGCGTTCTGATTGAATGAGGTCTCGCCCAGCATGAACGAGTTTGATGTCCCATCAGTGATATCGCGGATTCGCGTGGGAATTCCCTGCCCATCATTGCCGCGACCCATGAACCCGGAAGGACATCGAAATGGATACTGGGTCTGCACCGCCGGGGGGGAAGAGTCGAAAGTGCCACAGAAACGACTGGTGGCCCAGACGCCCGAAGTGACCTGAATCGTGCCACTCACCCAACTCGAACCGAGGACGCCTTGATAGTTTGTGATGCCGATTTTCAGATCGTTATTGGCTCCACCAGCGAAGTTAATGATCCTGGATCCGGGGGCCACCCCGCCAGAAGCGGGCGAGGGATCTGAAGGACAGTTGAGTGCGGGGATGCCTCGTCCCACAAGCCAGGGATTGCTACCTGAGTTGGGATTTGTGAGGCCTCCCGGTCCAGTTCTCGGATCTGCCTGAATCCCGTTGGGCCCCGAGTTCCATGAGAAAGTCGAGTCCCAGGCGTTGTAGATGGTGGCCTGATCAATCATTGGCAGGATGTTGTGAATCCAGCTCACCTGGTTCAGAGCGCCTGGGATGCTGTTGAGTCGATATTGAATAGGAAAGGTGCCATGGACATCGAGATAATTATGCAGCGCGAGGCCCAGTTGCTTCATGTTGTTCTTGCACTGAGTCCTGCGAGCGGCTTCTCGCGCCTGCTGTACTGCTGGCAGCAGTAGAGCGATCAGCACCGCGATGATGGCAATCACGACGAGCAATTCAATCAGCGTAAATCCCTGATAATTCTGACGATGATGAGCACGTGTTTTGTTCACAAGATCCCTCTGAATGAAACAATAACTGCGAAACAGATTTGACGTGGCTGGCTTCAGTCGACCGCGGAACAGCGCGCACCGGAGGTGAGAAAAATGACGGGCAACGACGGAAAGAGATTCCGCCCGCTTTCGTCAAAGTCGTCGCATCTCAATGCCGGACCTGCGTAAGGCATGTCTCGAAATCTCTTGTCCGAAGAGCCACGGAAATCATTCGCAGCGAAGTGCAAAATTTGATTCGCGTGGTGGCGACAGATATCGAGTGCCGAAGATTGCGTCCGCTCGTTCGCAATCCGTGAGCGATCGAATGCAGATTGGCTCCGTGGCCTGTGCAGCGTGCTGCGGCTTACGCCTGTCAGTGCTGTCGATGATTAAACGAATGAGTCAGCCTTTGGCGATACTCATATATCACCCATCGAGTGATGCGGGGTTGGATTCTCACACCAATGTCTCTTGGTGTCAAGCCGACTCGATCAATCGCTGGGCGGAGTGGGTGCATGCCAGCTTTTGTTATGCCTCTATCGTGTGCGCGAAATCGCCCGAGAACGTCAATTCCAAGATTTTGTGGTTTTTTGTTAAGCTGAGATGGGTTTGGAGGATTGGGGCTTGATG
>NZ_DASWWZ010000312.1:0-7366 GCF_036405755.1 Schlesneria sp. | reverse complement strand
GTCGCGTACGTCCTCGAGAAATTTGGTGTGAAAGACATTCGGATTGTGGACGGCGGTCTTCCCGCCTGGCAGCAGGCGAAACTGCCAGTCACGCAGGAATATTTCGGCAACCCGTCAGGTATTCTTCCTGAGAAGGGAGTCCCCGAAATTGGCGTGACTGTTGAGGAGGTCATGCGATTGAACAATCAGACCGGAACGATTCTCGTCGACGCGAGACCACCCAATGAGTACCTCGGCGATGACGACGTGTGGTTGCGAAAAGGACATATTCCCGGTGCCGTCAGTTTCCACTGGGCTCGTCTGATGGATTCCGACAACACTCATCAATTTCTGCCGTTCGAGAAGGTGAAATCGAACCTCGAAGCTGCAGGAGTCACCCCTGACAAGGACGTCATTGTCTATTGTGGAACCTCGCGTGAGGGAAGTCTGTTGCGGTTCTATCTGAAGCACGTTGCGAAGTACCCCCGTGTCCGTCTTTATGAGGGATCGTGGAAGGAGTATTCCTCGCTGAAGCACCTGGAAGCCGAGACTAAACCCAATCCGGTTCGTTGAGGTTCCTGTCGTGCTCATTCTGATTCTTGTACTGGCTGTTGGTTTCGTCGCTTTTACAAACGGGGCGAATGCCAATTTCAAGGGCGTGGCGTCGTTGTACGGTAGCGGTACAACGACCTTACGCACCGCTCTGTGGTGGGGAACGGCAACGACATTTGCCGGCTCCATCGCAGCTGCCTTTATTGCGGAAGGCTTGCTCAAAAAATTTAGCGGTCGAGGCATCGTTCCGGACACGTTAATCGAGTCGCCCGAGTTTCTTGCCGCCGTCGCTATCGGAGCGGCACTCACCAGCTTCTTCGCGACGCGACTGGGTTTCCCCGTCTCCACGACGCATGCACTGGTCGGAGCACTCATGGGAGCGGGACTGGCGGGAAACGGCACGGAAGTCCATTTCGAGGCCCTCGGAAAGAACTTTTTGTTTCCACTTTTTTTCAGTCCTGCTGTCGCAGCATTGCTGGGGGGAGTTTCGTATCTCATTTTAAAATGCCTCCGTCTCGCGCCCGATCATCGGACGCGAACCCTGGACGTCCTGCATTATCTCAGCGCCGGTGCAGCCAGCTTTGCGCGAGGACTCAACGATACGCCCAAAATGGCCGCACTGCTTTTGACCGTTCCTCATCTGGACATGCGCTGGGGCTATCTAGCGGTCGCAGTCATGATTGCGCTGGGAGGGTTGCTCGACGCGGACAAGGTGGCGGAAACGTTGGGGAAAAAGGTGACGGCTATGAATCCCGGTCAGGGCTTCGCTGCCTCGCTGGTTACTGCGGGCCTGGTCACGACGGCAAGTTTCCACAGCTTGCCAGTGAGTACGACGCATGTCAGTGTCGGGTCGTTGCTGGGGATCGGTGTAGTGACTCGACAGGCCCACTGGCGCAAGGTGGTGGAAATCCTTGTCGCCTGGGTCAGCACGGTCCCCTGCGGAGCCCTCCTCGCGGCTATTGCTTACTTGATGATCTCTCGCGTCTAGGCGAGCGGTGGGCAGACGTGCTTTTATTTGTCTTTCGGCAGCGGCGTGTCGGTATGTTGTTATGCAGCTTTAAATCTATGTCCTTTTTTCTGCTTTCTTCTCGCAATAGAATGGCGTTCCGTGGCCACTTCAATTTCACCTGGCAGGAAGAATGCAATGTCAGTCATCAATGCATGGGTCGGTAAGTCAGCGGGGCAGAAGTTCGTTCGCGAACAGATCGATCTCGGCCCAATCGGGGCCGAAGAGGTTGAAGTTCAAGTCGAAAACTGTGGAATCTGTCATTCTGACCTCTCAGTTTTGAATGATGAATGGGGGATGTCGCGATATCCGGCGATCCTGGGGCACGAAGTCATCGGTCGTGTCGTTGAAGTCGGTTCGGCGGCCAAAGGACTGAAAGTGGGGCAGCACGTTGGCATCGGCTGGAATGCCGGAAGCTGTCAGCACTGCCGATCATGCAAGTCGGGTTCACATCATCTTTGTGCAGAAGCTCAGCCAACGATCATCGGCCACTATGGCGGTTTTGCGAGTCGAGTCCGGTCGCACTGGTCTTGGGCAATTCCCTTGCCGGAAGGGCTCGATTCAAAAGAAGCGGGCCCCTTACTTTGCGGAGGTATCACTGTCTTCAATCCCTTGGCGATGTATGCCAAGCCCACTTCTCGTGTCGGCGTGGTCGGCATTGGCGGGCTGGGGCATCTGGGGCTGAAGTTTGCCAAGGCGTATGGTTGCCACGTGACGGCTTTCACATCCAATGAAAGCAAGTTCGACGAGGCCCGCGGATTCGGTGCCCACCAGGTGGTCTCCAGTCGCGACGCCGCTGGCATCCAGAAATTAGCCGGAACGCTCGATCTGCTGATCATCACGACCAACGTTCCTCTGGACTGGGACAGCCTTATCGGAACGTTGGGCCCGAATGGCCGGATGCATTTCGTGGGCGCCATCCAGCAACCGGTTCCGGTCTCGGCCATTCGCTTGATCTTCGGACAGCAGCAGGTTTCTGGCTCCCCGACAGGTTCGCCAGTGGCGATCGAAAATATGCTCGAGTTTGCGGCTCGCCATAGTATCACTCCGCAGACGGAACATTTCCCGATGGCCCAGATCAATGAAGCGTTCGACAGACTGAAAGCAGGTAAGGCACGGTATCGCATCGTGCTGGACGCCGATTTCTGATGAATCGCTTTTTTGACCAAGGTCGGGTTCCTTCGCAGTGTTGTTTCGACGGAATCGTATTTTGACAGGCCTGCGAATTCGGGTAGTGTGCTTCCGGTCAGCGCTGACACGAAGGCTCTGCAGCTTCGGAACTTGCCTAGACGTTCGAGATGCCGTTTCCCGGTTGTACTGCGCTCGTACAACCGAATCTGGCGAAGGATCTCACGGGGAATCGGCGACGGCTTCGGGCTTCGTTGATCTGCTCATCCGATTGGGGTGAACCCATTCGATCAACGTTGCATCGTGGACAGCCTGGATCGACGTCCCCCCGCCTGTACTTCATTCAGACTCCCGTTTTACCCTGAACCGTAAGTGGCGAATCACCGGCTGACGGCGTGGTGAGGATTTGCGCATTCCCTTGTTTTCGATAGAATTGGGTCTCTCTCCTTAGTTGGATTGTCAATCGATCGAAGGCTCATGAACCGGGCCTGCGGCACTGCGAGAACACTCGAATGAACCGACCCAGGCATACCCGGAACCGCTGTCGTCTGCCTGCTGACTTTCGTTTGGCCCGCCCTGCATTGGTTGTCGGAATCCTCATCTTGACGCTCCGTGGTGCTGTCCTCTTGGGCGCAGATGCAGAGTCTGAACAAGTTGATTTCGTTCGCGATATTCAGCCAATCCTTGCTGCACGATGTATTGATTGTCACGGCGAAAAGTCCTCTAAAAGCGGTCTTCGCCTGGATGTGAAATCGACGGCGCTGGCAGGAGGAGATTCCGGAACGGTCCTCGTTCCAGGTGAGAGTTCCCGCAGCCCGTTGCTCGAGCGAATCCGCAGCACGGAGGCCGACCGGATGCCTCCGGAAGGTGACCCGCTTTCTCCGGCGGAAATTGAACTGATCCAACGCTGGATCGATCAGGGAGCAGCTTGGCCGGATGGCGTGGACAAGGCAAAACTGGCTGACAAGTACGACTGGTGGTCGCTGAAGCCGCTCGTCCGTCCCGGGATTCCGTCCGCTGGCCAGCAGGCCCGTTTCAGTTCGCCGATTGATGCGTTCATCGTCGCCCGGCTGCAGCAAATGGAGCTGCAGCTTTCGCCTGAAGCAGATCGCCGCACACTGGCGCGACGCCTTTATTTTGATTTGACTGGGTTGCCTCCTGACCCCGACGATGTGGATGCATTCGTTGCTGATACGGATCCGAACGCCTACGAAAATCTGGTTGACCGGTTGCTGGCTTCTCCGCACTACGGCGAACGCTGGGCCCGGCACTGGCTGGATGTCGTGCACTACGGTGATACCCATGGCTACGACAAAGACAAACCCCGTCCCAACGCATGGCCGTATCGCGACTACGTCGTTCGTGCTTTCAATACGGATAAGCCGTATACGCAGTTCATTCATGAGCAGCTCGCCGGCGATGTGCAGGCCCCGTTTGAGGCCGATGCTGTGACAGCCACAGGGTTCATCGCCGCGGGACCGTGGGACTTTATCGGCCACGCCGAAGTCCCGGAAAGCAAAACCGACGGCATGATCGCGCGAATGCTCGATCGCGATGATATGGTCTCGAACGCGTGCAATACATTTCTCAGCCTGACAGTGCAGTGTGCCCGCTGTCATAACCACAAATTCGACCCTGTCGTGCAGGAAGACTACTATCGCCTGCAGGCGATTTTCGCGGCCCTCGATCGAGCCGACCGGGCGTACGACATTGATCCCCATGTCGCCGGAAAACGGTCTGAACTTCAGGCTCGCCAAATTGCTGCGAGAACTCAGCTTCGTCAGCTGGAAGCGAATGTGAAGGAACTTGGCGGAGATGAACTGGCACAGCTCGATGCACAGATTGCGGCGATGAGCCAGCCTGCCACGCATCCCCTCGCGGCTCAGTTCGGCTATCACAGCCAGATTGAATCGACTGCGGATCAGGCGAAATGGGTTCAGGTTGATCTGGGGCAATCCGAATCGATCATTGAAGTACGAATCGTTGGCTGTCACGATGACTTCAATAACATCGGTGCGGGATTCGGCTTCCCCCTGCGACTGAAAATTGAAGTCAGCGATGACGAATCTTTCTCCGGGTCTGTCATCTGTGTTCGAGACCACACACAGGGTGACCTGAAGAATCCAGGCGTCACACCGCTGCGAGTGACCTTCCCCGAAGTGCAGGGGCGATTCGTCCGGGTGACGGCGACACGGCTTGCAGAACGTCAGAATGACTTCATCTTTGCGCTGGCGGAATTGAGTGTCTTCGACGGGACGGGAGCCAATCTGGCTCAAGGCAAACCGGTGCGGGCAGTCGATTCCATCGAAGCACCTCCACGCTGGCAAAAATCCAATCTGGTCGATGGCTATTTTGTGGGTGTGGAGTCCTCGCACGAGAGTTCTCTGGCAGAACTCACTCAGCGCCGGGAAGAATTGCTGAAGAGTAAGGTTGATTCGTTGACGCGGAAGCGACTCTCGGACGTTCAACAGGAACTGGCTGAGACGACCGCTCAACTCGCCCGGCTGCCCGCGCCGCATCAGGTTTATTCGGGGATGGTCTATTCGGGAAGCGGGACGTTTACGGGGACCGGACCGTCAGGCGGGAAGCCACGCCCGATCCACGTGCTGGCCCGTGGTGATGTTCGTAAACCCCTGAAAGAGGTCGTTCCCGGAGTCGTCCCGCTTCGTCAGGATCAACCGGGAGAATTGGTCCTGCCCCAAGATCATTCCGAAGGTCAGCGGCGGGTTGCGTTCGCCCGGTGGATAACAGCGAATGAAAATCCGCTCACCTGGAGATCAATCGTCAATCGCGTTTGGCTCTATCATTTTGGACGGGGAATCGTCGATTCTCCCAATGATTTCGGACGCATGGGCCAGCTTCCATCTCACCCGGAACTTCTTGACTGGCTGGCTGTCGAATTTCGGGATGGGGGACAGAGTTTCAAGCGATTGCATCGGCTCATCCTGTGTAGCGCCACGTATCGACAGAGCAGTGGACTTGATCAAGGGGACTCTCAGCCGACCTCTGCTACGCACCCCGGCGCTACGGAACCGGTGAACCCTGCGGCGGTGGATGCCAGCAACATCTACCTCTGGCGAATGAACCGGCGCCGACTGGAGGCGGAATCGGTTCGAGACGCGGTATTGCACATTTCGGGCAAGCTGAATCCTCATCTGGGGGGACCTGCCTTTCAGGACTTTGTCGTCGAAAAGCCCGAACATTCGCCTCACTATGAATATCAGCTTCATGATGCAGAAGATCCCAGGATTCATCGGCGTTCGGTTTACCGTTTTCTGGTTCGTTCCCAGCCCCAACCCTTCATGACGACACTGGATTGCGCCGATCCATCGATGAGTGTCGACAAACGGAACGAAACCGTCACCGCCCTTCAGGCACTTGCCATGTGGAACAACCGCCTGATGCTGACGATGGAAAAGTATATGGCACAACGCGTGGCCAGCGAGCAGCACGACCTGACAGGGCAGGTCCGGACGGCGTTTCGACTGGCACTTTCCCGTTCGCCAACTCCAACGGAACTCGACGAACTGGTCACCTATACGGAATCGCACGGATTGGACAGTCTCTGTCGCGTCCTCATGAATCTCAACGAGTTTGTTTTTATCGATTAACGCCGATCAAAATCAGGTCACTTTTTTCGATCATTCTCCAACACTCTGCGTCACAAGTTCGTAGTCACAGCGGAGGATGACTGATTGCGAAACACAATGACGCAACCGGACAACAGTCTTTCCGGACTGGAAGACGCCGCCAGTGCGACTCAAGAGTCGCGGCTGGTGGAAGAGGCGCGCCGTGGGAGTCAGTCCGCATTCGGTGAACTGGTTACTCGCTACGAAAGAAGGCTGATTCGGGTCATTTTGCAATTTGTCAAAAGTCAGGAACTGGCAGAAGACCTGGCTCAGGAATCCTTCCTGAAGGCCTATCAGCGATTGGCTCAGTTCGACCCCGCTCGGCGCTTCGGTCCGTGGTTGTTTCGAATCGGTGTGAATCAGACATTAGATTACCTCCGCCGGCGAAAGCGGCGCGGGTGGTGGTTGCTGTTTTCCGAGCGAGGGACGGAACGAGATCCCGATCCTGCCGTTGCTGATCCGCGGCAGCAGCTGGATCTCGAACAGGAAGTCGCTGCGATCCTGGATCAGATTCCGGAAAACTACCGGATCGTTCTGATGCTGCGAGAATTGCAAAACTTTTCCACTTCGGAAATTGCAACGATACTGGAACGTAAGGAAGCGACTGTCCGCTGGAGGTTGGCTGAGGCCCGCGCACTGTTTCACGACTTGTGGGTCAAACGACGGGACGGGCAGGGTGGAGATGCGAACGCTGCTGAAGGACTTCGCCCACCAGTGGAGGGCGGCATTCAGACGGTGAATCGCTCGGAAAAACAAGACAAATTTGACGGTAAAGAATTGCCAGGTGCATTCGATCCCCCTCCGAAATCCGGGGGGCAGAAACGACGAAAGGGTAAGGAATAATGGATTGTCGGCGTGCAAAAGAACTGCTTTCCCTTTGGGTAGGTCAGGACCTGCCTGATGCGGCGAGTAATGCCGATGTCGCCAGTCATTTAACGCAATGTCGGGATTGCGACCGGCACTTGAAGAGTTTGCAGGCGAGTATGGACGTGCTGCAGGCGTGTTCATCTCAGGCACGTGTCCCCGAATCCCGATCTGCCAGTCTGTGGCCGGGACTGGTCACAAAAATCTC
>NZ_DASWWZ010000311.1:0-4756 GCF_036405755.1 Schlesneria sp. | reverse complement strand
TGGATGCATCGAGCGCTGCCATGAATCTCGTCCTCCTGGGGATGCGAGGGATGGCTGTGAATTTGCTCTGGATGGATCTGGATCAGCAGAAGGATATGAAGCGATGGGCGGAAATGCAGGCCACGACGGAATCGATCGTCCGGCTTCAGCCACACTATGAAAAGGTGTGGGACTTTAATGGCTGGAATCTGGCCTATAACACGTCAGCGGAATGGGACGCTGTGCCTGATCGCTACTACTGGGTCAAGCAGGGTGCCAAGTTCCTGAAGCGAGGAGTGGAACGAAACAAGCGATCGACCGAACTTCACTACCGCACCGGGAAAGTGATCCAGCACAAGATCGGTTATGCCGACGAGGCCGCTGACTATCGTCGTTACTTCCTCTCGGACCCTGATCCTGCCTACGAAGGGAAGCCCGATCTGGTGATCAATCCCGAAGGGAAGGATAACTTCCTGGAAGGGAAACGCTGGTTTGAACTCGCCTGTGAAAGAGAACTTTCCCGTCCTCAGCACATTCTGGATCGCAGTCTGTTCCGCGCTACCCCTGCACGATGTCAGTTCGACTATGCCCAGGCGTTGCAGAAAGACGGAAAATTCGGGGAAGGGACGCGCGAGGCGTGGGATCAGGCACGCAAGGACTGGACGGAAGGTTATGGGCGTGAAATTTTCCATGCTCTGATCGGTTCAGAAGAATCTGATATTCGTCTCGAAATGACGGACGAAGAAATTAAACAGATTGCTTCGACTCCGGATGACGAGCAGCGTGTTCGCAAGGCCGTCGATGCCTACCAGAAGATGACGAACTACCGCTACTGGCGTATGCGGGCGTATGCCGAGGCTGAACCGGAAACGGCAGAAGCCCATCGTGCAATCTTCGAAGCCAAGCAGGCGTACAAGGCTCAGGAATTCGACAATGCCCGGAACGCGGCCTACCGCGGAATGGAAGGCTTCGACAAGCTGTTGAAGAGTCCTGAATACGAAATGCTGACGGACGAAGATCTGTTGTGTGAAGAATGTCTGCTCGCGTGGAAGATCTGGGACGACATCTACCAGGTGGCTGGCGAGAAGATTCCTGACGACTATCCGCTGAAGTGGCTCGTTGAACTGAAACAGGGCAACGACCAGCTGATGGCGAACGTCAACAAACAGTTCAAGCGGTTGTTCCTCGAGAATAGATAAGTGGTAATGACGGCTTGGGATCAGGTCATCAAGCGGACCGCCGAACACGTTCGGCGGACGCTTGAGAATGACACGACAGGACACGACTGGTGGCACATTGATCGGGTCCGCCGTAACGCTCTGCGAATTGCCGCAGAAGAGAAGGCGGACATGGTCATCGTGGAACTGGCCGCTCTGCTGCACGATATCGCTGACTGGAAGTTTCATGGTGGTGATGACACCGCGGGGCCACGGGCAGCCCATGCGTGGCTGAGTGAGAACAATGTTGATCCTGCTGTTGTGGATGCCGTGTGTGATATTGTTGCTCGAGTGACCTTCAAAGGGGCGGGTGTTCCGACGGAAATGCCGACGATTGAAGGCAAATGCGTTCAGGACGGAGACCGTCTGGATGCGATTGGAGCAATCGGTGTTGCTCGTGCGTTCACCTATGGCGGGCACATGGGGCGGCCGATGCATGACCCGTCGGTCCCCGCGGAACTGCATTCGTCGTTCGCGGCTTACAAGTCGAAGTCAGGTCCGACCATCAATCACTTCTACGAAAAACTGCTGCTTCTGAAAGATCGAATGCAGACGGATTCAGGGCGGCGAATCGCTCATGAACGCCACGCATTCATGGAAAACTACCTGCAGCAGTTCCTGGCGGAATGGAACGGCGCGGACGGGCTTCTCGTCGCCCAGACACCCTCCGCCTGATCTCAACCTACTCTTCGCTGCTGATCTTGAGATGGGGTGCCCCTGTGCGCAATGAGCCTTTCCAAACTGGCGCGAGCCGACTTTCGTCTCCCCTTTCAGGGTGATGCTGTCGCTGGAATCGCCGGCGCTCGACCACGCTGAATTCCTTCTCGATGTGAGAAGTCCTCTTCGCTTGGGCCGCGGGAGTGCGTATCTGGATCAGGCCAGGCCACCGGGAACGGGTTCCTGGCACTGATCGACAGACTTTGGTGGGACTTAATGCCGGGCGATCTGGGGCGGATTCGACAGGGTGTAGATGAGTGATTCAGCCGCGATGCGGTCCCTGACCAGCTTGGACGACTGCAGAATGCCGAGCAGTGTCTGGCCGTCAAACATTCGCATGGGGCTGGACGTGGCTCGCTGTAAGAGCTGGTCGACCTGATTGACGTCGGGGCGTTTTTCGAACGGCTTATCCGACGCGACGACAAATCCCCAGGCAGACCCGTATGTCGGGACGTTGACGGTCGCAATCGCCGTATCGCGGAATACGGATGCAATCGTCTTCGCTGTTCTGGCGAGCGGTTCGATGAGCGGTGGTGACTGTGAACCCGCTTGATTGACGAAGAATCCGCCCGGCGTGAGGGCGTTCTGGCAGTGCGTAAAGAATTCTTTCGTGAACAGCTTGTAGGCCGGGCCAGATTCAATGGGGTCGGTCAGGTCGGCGATAATGACATCCCAACCGCTCGTGTTCGCAATGACATCGAAGGCATCTGCGGCTTCAATCCGGACGCGTGGGTCGTCCAGTGAACCTTGATGGATTTGTGGCAGATGTTGTCGGCAGGCCTCGATGGCATCGCGGTCAATGTCGACGAGCAGAATCTCTTCCACGTCGTTCCACTTGAGCGCCTCGCGAGCCGCTCCACCATCGGCTCCGCCGGCAATCAGAATCCGGCGAGGCTGACCGTAAAGAACAAAGGGAGTGTGAACCAGCGGCTCGTGGTAAAGGAACTCGTCACCGGTGCATGTCTGCCACCGGCCGTCGAGGACGAGTGCTTTTCCATAAGCACCACTTTCGACGACGTACAGTTCCTGAAACGGTGTCTGCTGATGGTGAAGAACCTTGCTGACGCGGTGCTGCCAGATGTCGTCAGGGGTGAATGATTCACCGATCCAGCGTTCTTGTGTATTCATCGATATGGACCTGTCACAGAGTCTTGATGTTAAAGCGTCTTGAGGTTACCCGGGGGGCGTTCACGGCAGTCCGGGGACTGCGCGTGCGATTCTGACAAAAAGGAGTCGCAACCGCGCAAGGCCGGCAACTGTCTGCCTCGACTCCATGAATACGCAACGCATATCGCAACGGACTCGGTCATCAAGGTGCCGATGACTCCCACCCTTCCAGCTTCACCAAAGCGTATAGCCACCGTCAATGACCATCGCGGCTCCCGTGACGTAGCGGGACGCGTCACTGGCCAGGTAGACCGCCAGCGGCCCCAGATCTTCAGGCTGGCCGAAGTCTCCGCTCGGAATCTGTTGACGGAATCCCTTGATCATTTCAGGGGCGTCGTTGGCCCAGCGGATATTGGGAGCGGTCATGAATCCTCCCGGACAGATCGCATTGACCGTGATCTTGTGCGGAGCCCAATCCGCTGCGGCCGAGCGGGTCAGATGCATGACTGCAGCCTTAGCCGTTTCGTAGCTTCGGCCACCGATTCCGCGGTTGGCGACCATTCCCGAAATGGAAGCGATGTTGATGATCCGGCCCCCCTGCCCTCGTTCGATCATCGATTTACCGATGTATTTCATACACAGGAACGTGCTGGTCAGATTCAAATCGATGATCTGCTGCCACTGCTCGAGTGTCTGATCCTCGATCTGGACGTCAATTCGTCGTCCTCCCACATTATTAATCAGGATGTCGATCGGACCATGATGCTGCAGGACCTGATTGCAGATCGCTTCGCACTGGTCCGGCTGACTGACGTCCCCTTCGATTGCCCAGGCTTGTCGCCCAAGGGCACGAATATCATCGGCGGTCCCTTTCAAGCTGGTCGCTTCGCGGCCGACCAGGACGACGTCGGCCCCCGCGTCTGCAATTGCGAGCGCCATTTCGCGACCCAGTCCCCGGCTGCCGCCGGTGATGAGAAGACGTTTTCCATTCAGTCGAAACCGGTCGAAGATACTCATGAATTTCCCTTTTCTCACAGTCATCATGGGACGTCGCGTGCTTCCGTCGATTCGCTGCGCGACGGAGATGTCAGAGCCACAGCCGGATTCGATCTTTCAACTGTTGCGGGATTCGTTTCATCACGGCCCGTTCAATCTGGTTTGTGGCGTATCGCGTACTGAAGTGCATGGCAATGATCAGTTCGTTATGGAACTTGTCTGCACGTTCGATGATGTCGTCCAGGTGCATGTGTCCGAATTTGTAGATCTTTTCCTTGCGGTGTTCGGGGCGGAAGAATGTGATTTCTGTAATCAGGATCTTGGCTTCGAAGACGGGGGGATAGTTATCGATTCCGGGAGGAGCCGTGTCACCCGTATAGCAGACGAGCGGAGTTCGCACTTCGTGTGTGACTTCCTCACCTGACATTCTCAGATCCCGGATTTCGTTACCGGTGAGTGTGATGTACTGGGGCTTGAGTTTTTTGCGGCGCTGCCAGACGACGTATCCCACTGAGGGGACCGTATGGCGGGTCGGAAAGACCGTCACGACGTGATCACGTGAGATCTCGATTTCCTGGCCGGCCTTGACGCCGATCAGTTCGCAGACCATGCGGCCCCGATCCAGTTGCTGCCAGACTTTCAGCAGGCGTTCGGCCCATTCGACGTTTTCTTCCGGAAGGTAAATCCGGGGAGGTTCCATTTTCATCATCCGCCGGCGCGCGACATAGACTGGCAGAGCC
>NZ_DASWWZ010000310.1:0-2734 GCF_036405755.1 Schlesneria sp. | reverse complement strand
GTGACGTTTTTTGCACGGTGCGTGGTCAGCCAGAGGACGACCGCAACGAGAGCTTTAATCAGGGAACGGCGGATACAAGCGTCGTAGCAACCCGGCGGCAAGCTATTCAATGTCAGGATAGATCGTCTTCCACTCGCTCTTCATGTCCACGACGGTCCAGCCCCGTGTCTCGGCCTCGTCGAGGCCTTTGTCCAATCGCCCGAATGGGCTGTTACGGTCATAGGCAAATTCGCGCGCGCCATCAGTGTGATGAACGATCAGGCCGAATCGTGGACCGGGCCCCGTCGTCGTCCATTGCAGCATTTCAAAATCACCGTCCGAGTTACCAAACGCGGCGATCGGTCGCCGCCCAATAAAGCTGTTGATGGAAACTGGCTTTTCGGCCTTGTCATTGATGACGTTTAACTCCGCGAGTCGAACCAGCACGGGCTTCTCATCCCGGAGTTCAAACTTTGTCTTAACGCTGCTCCCGATGACCTGCTCAGGGGGGACCCCGTACACTTGCTCCGCCCACGGACGGAGAAACTCGATTCCTCCGCCAGAAACGATGTAAGTTTTGAAGCCGTTCGCTCGCAGATACTGGAGCAATTCGAGCATCGGCTGGTAGACCATCTGCGTAAACAGGCGCCCCGTCTGAGGATGCCGAGCGGTGGCAATCCACTCTTTTACGGCGGCTTCAAACTCCTCCGTTGTCATCCCCGCATGAGCGGCTGTCACCATGTTGACGAGTCCTTTTTCACCGCCAGCAAGTGCTTTGGCAAAGTCTCCCTTTAGTGCGGCGAAGACCGACAGGTCCCATTTCCTGTCTTGATTTTGCTGCGGAGCACGTTTCAGTCGATCGAGCACAAAGTACGCCTGAAAGTACATCGGTTGCTCTGACCACAAGGTTCCGTCATTGTCAAAAACGGCAATCCGATCTCGAAGAGGTACGAAGCCCGTCCCTTGTTCGTCCGTCACTCTGGTCACGAAATTGATGATGGCCGACTTGGCGCGGCCTTCATTCCAGGATGGCAATTCATCGACCGCCCTTGTTTCACCAGGAACGACTCCCAGCAAGAGGGCTGTTGCCAGGCACAAGTAAACTGAGAAGCAGAATTTCATTGCCGTCATTGCTCCTGGAAATCAGCAGAACCGATGAGACCTCGTGATTCAAACAACGGAGCAGCCTTGAACGGCCGAACCCACCTGATGTCGGAATTTCACTAATATCATACGACCACGAGACGAGCGAAGTTACCAAAATCGCTCGTCTCGTGTTTGGATAGACTGACAAGATCGAAGGCAACACGGCCTGAGTTGCATCGTGTTGGCTTTTTCTACGTCATCGTTGTCATGAATTATTCGCTGGGGGCTCCTGACAGCAGTTCCAGCACTTCGCTCAGATTAAAGCTTGCGGCCTTCTGCCGTTGCGGGTAGTCCTTGAATGTCATCAGGAATTTCGCGACATAGTCATTGGCAGGCAGGAACAAATAAACGCGGTCGAGCACCCAGTCGTAGTAGGTGTTCGAAGTGACATCGGCGCGTTCGTAAGGGTCCAGCCGCAGATTAAACAGTTTAGGAAATCGCAGCGTCACAAAAGGCTCGGCCCAAACCCGCAATGTGCCTGTTGTGCGCTGTTCCATGAAAACCAGCTTCCAGTTGTCAAAACGCAATCCGGTCAATTGCTGATCATCATTGCAGTAGAGAAACGACTCTCGTGGGCTTTTGTCAGTTTCGCCGGCCAGCAGAGGAAGTAGATTGAACCCGTCGAGGTGAACCTTGTAAGTCGTATTCCCGACTTTATAGCCCGCCAGCAATTTCTGTGTGACTTCGCTGTCACCCGCGATTGCGGCCAAAGTGGGCAGCCAGTCAAGATGGCTGACAATTCCATTGGAAACACTTCCCGGTTTGATGACTCCCGGCCAGCGAACCATACAAGGGACCCGATAGGCCCCTTCCCAGTTTGAATTTTTTTCGTTCCGAAAGGGAGTCATGGCCCCATCCGGCCAGGAATTCATATGGGGTCCGTTGTCGGTGCTGTACATCACGAAGGTATTGTCAGCGATTCCCGCGTCATCAAGCGCCTTCAGCACGGTACCGACGTTCTTGTCATGGTCGATCATGGCATCGCAATACTCACTCATCCAGCGGCCGGACTGTCCCTTGATTTCGGGTTTCACGTGAGTGCGGAAATGCATATGGGTGAAGTTGACCCAGACGAAGAATGGCTGATTCGCTTTCGATTGGCGGTGGATAAATTCCACAGCACGCTCAGCAATGTCGTCGTCGATAGTTTCCATCCGCTTACGTGTGAGAGCCCCCGTATCCTTAATGATCTGCTTACCGACTTTGCCGAAGCGGGGATCGACAGTCTGATCGTCCTTATCGCTCGCTCTACAGTCCAGAACTCCGCGGGGTCCGTACTTCGCAGCGAAAGAGGGATCTTTCGGATAATCGACGTGCTCTGGCTCCTCCTCGGCGTTCAAGTGATACAGATTGCCATAGAACTCATCAAAACCATGAACGGTGGGAAGGAACTCGTTTCGATCTCCCAAGTGGTTCTTGCCGAACTGTCCCGTCACATACCCGAGAGGCTTCAGCATCTCGGCGATCGTGGGGTCCTCTTTCTGCAGGCCGATGGTGGCAGAAGGCATTCCCACCTTGGTTAATCCGGTTCGCAGGCCATGCTGCCCCGTGATAAACGACGCACGCCCGGCGGTACAGCTTTGCTCGCCATAGTAGTCCGTGAAGAGCA
>NZ_DASWWZ010000309.1:0-4006 GCF_036405755.1 Schlesneria sp. | reverse complement strand
CATTTCGGCGTGACCCCGATTGTGAATGCGGTGGGGTATGCGTCTCGCGTGACGGGAAGTTCCCCGCATCCCGATGTCATCGCTGCGATGGCGGCGGCGAGTGCGCAGTATGTCGAACTGGATGATCTGATCGAGGCGGCCGGTAAGCTGATTCACAAGTGCACCGGCGCTGAGACGGGGATCATCACGGCGGGAGCAGGTGCGGCACTCACACTGGCGGCAGCCGCCTGTCTGGCGGGAAACCGGCCGGAAATCATGGATCAGTTGCCGGACGTTTCGAACTGTCCGCGCGACGAGATCATCTACCCGGCTGCGGGCCCCTTTGACTACGATCACGCCATTCGCCTGTCCGGGGCAAAGCTGGTCTCGATCGAGTACCGGGACGCGGACGCCCTGGAAAAAATTGAGAAGGCGATCAATCCGCGCACGGCTGCGATTGGTTATGTCTGGTATGGACTCGAAGATCGAGTGGACCTGAACAAACTGGTCGAACTGGCTCATCGTCATCATCTACCTGCGATCATCGACGCTGCGTTCTCGATGCCCCCGGCAGAGAACCTGTCGCGCTTCAGCCGCTGTGGTTTTGATCTGATTGCTTATAGCGGTGGTAAACATTTGGGGGGGCCGCAAGCCTCGGGCCTCCTGTGTGGTCGGGCCGATCTGATTCGCAGCGCGTGGGTGCAGATGGTCGACATGGACGTTCGGTCGGGAACGTGGTCCCTGCAGCACTGGGTCGACGCAGGCTGGATTTCCCGCTCCCCCCGGCACGGAATCGGGCGCTCGATGAAAGTCAGCAAAGAGTCGATCGTCGGGCTGATGAAAGCTCTTGAGCGTTATGGTCAGCGGGATCATGCTGCCGAGTACGCTCAATGGAAGCAGAGCACCGACGTGCTGTATGAGGGATTGAAGGATCTGCCGGGTCTGCAGATAACTTACTTGAATCAGGCGCTGAACGGTCAGCCGTACCCACTGCTGCAGATCGATTCCGGCACTGGCCCCGGGGCGATGTCGGTGCGTGAACTGCTGCTGGCACTGCGCGCGTTGCCGCGAAAAATCATTCTCGCCGAAGATGAACAGTCTGTCGATCGGGCGTTCTTGTATACCCAGTGCTTCCAACCGGGGGACCTGGAATACACACTGGCCTCTCTTCGTCAGATTCTCGTGTCTCATGCTGATCGGGTTTCTCGATGAATCATGCCAGCACTCTCGTCAGGAATGGTCGCGTCTTTGACGGTCTGGGAAATGCGCCACAGCAGGTCGATCTACGGATTCGCGATGGCCAGATCAGCGAGATTGGTCCGGATCTGCGGGCGACAGACGAGACCGTGATTGATGCCACGGGCCTGATTGTTTCCCCCGGTCTGATCGACTTGCACACACACGTCTTCAGCGGTGTGGGACTGTACTCGGTTGATCCGGTGGATGCCGGGCTGCGTACCGGAGTGACGTCGATGCTCGACACGGGGACGGCCGGTTCGCTGACGTATCCCAACTTCGACCGGTTCATTCTTTCGCGAGCGGACGAGGATATCTTCGCGCTGCTGAATATTTCGATGATCGGCGCGATTCAGGGACATCCCGAATTTCCTCCGTTCATGGGTGACTTGAACGACGGTCGTCACGCGCACGTTCCTTCGGCTGTGGCCTGCGTCGAGCGATTTCCGCAGCGGATCGTCGGGATGAAGGTCAGGCTGACATCGGGGCTGGCGAATTTCGAAGAGAAGAACGAGTGGGCCGGATTCCACGGCGTCTTCGAGGCGGCAGATCAGACCGGGCGGCCCTGCATGATCCACCATGCGGCGTCACGCATTCCAACGAACACGGTCCTGCAGGCTCTGAGAGCCGGGGATACCTACACCCATCTCTATAACCCTCATCCTGATCATCCGTTTGACGAGCGGGGGGCTCCACTGGAAGCTCTGCTGGAAGCACGTGATCGGGGCGTCATTTTCGATGTGGGGCACGGAGTCGGGGCGTTCGTCTGGCGTGTTGCGGAACCTGCCTGCCGCGAGTTCGAATTCTGGCCTGACACCATCAGTACCGATATTCATCAGTTCAACCTGCATGGACCAGTCGTTGATCTGCCCACGACGATGACCAAGTTTCTTTACCTGGGCATGCCGCTGGAGCAGGTGATTCGGGCGTCGACTTCTGCACCGGCAGCTGCCATGCGAGTTCAGGACCGGATCGGTACACTCGCCGTCGGTCGTCAGGCGGACGTGGTGCTGCTGAAACTCGAAGAGGGACGATTCACACTGACTGATACGGAAGGTCAGACGCGAATCACGAATCAAAAGCTGGTTCCTGTTTCTGTCTGCAAGCAGGGACACTGGGTCCCCTGCGGTCGCGCAAGAGAAGAATATGTCCACGACTGCGGCGCGAGGTAACGGGCTGTGATGGACCCGATCCATAGAGCGAACACAGAAGCTCTGCGGGGACGGCGTTGCGGCCGTCAGAGTTGACTTAGCGGTGATGGAAGCGTTCGTCTCATCCGGGCGAACCCGTCACTCGGTTGAACAGGGGCGAGGTGAATAGGTGTTGAGAGGAGATCAGGCATCTTGATCGAGTCAGCGACGGACGATCCAGCGAGCGAGGCCCCGCCAACGCGAGTCCGCCTGGGGGTGGCGGGTATCCTGACACTGATGGCGTGTCTGCTGTATCTCGACCGTTACGCTGTGGGAATTGCGGCCGAGCAAATTCGCGCGGATCTCGCGATGACCCAGACGCAGATGAGCTGGTTCATCAGTCTGTTCTTCTGGTCGTATGCACTCTGTCAGGTTCCCGCTGGCTGGCTCAGTGACCGCTTCGGCCCGCGGCGAATGCTGACGACCTACGTTCTGGGATGGTCGGTCTTCACCGGCCTGATGGGGGGCGCGACACAGGTGTGGCAGATCCTGCAGTTGCGGCTCTGGTGCGGAGCCACGCAAGCGGGGGCCTATCCCGTCTGCACCGGGCTGATCCGGACGTGGTTTCCCGAGAAGCAGCGCGGCTCCGCCAGTTCGATCGTGGCTCTGGGGGGGCGATCAGGAGCCGTCCTCGCTCCCATACTGACCGCCGCTTTGATGGCGCAGTTTTCCGGGAACTGGCGCCCCGTGCTGATGGTCTATGGCATCGTCGGGGTTGTCATCGCGGTGGCGCTCGCCTGGATCTGCCGGGATACTCCCTATGGCCACCCGTGGTGTAATCTTGCCGAACGAGACCTCATCCGTGGCACAAAGTTTCGCGAAGATTCCTTACATAAAGTTGCTCCTTCGGCGGTTCCCGCGTCGGATGCGAAACAGACTGGTGTTCTTACGGACGGGGCGGGGGAGTCGTTCCCGTGGATGGTCGTGCTGACCAATCTCAGTCTTTGGGGAAACTGTCTGACGCAGATGTTCACCAACATTGGCTGGATATTCGTGGTCACATGGCTGCCCCGATATCTGGGGGATGTACACGGCATTCCCTTGGCCGAGCAGGCGCTGATGACGGCCGCTCCCACCTTCGCGGGGATTGTCGGCATGTTCTGTGGCGGTGGCTGGACGGACTTTGCTGCCCGGCACTTTGGCGTGAAATGGGGTCGCCGCCTCCCGGTGATGTCGACTCGCTTCCTCGCCGCAGGAGGCTACGTCTTCTGTCTGGCTCTCAGCCTTTACTATTCGCCGGAATCGTCGACCCGCTGGCTGCCTTGGGCCATGATTGCAGGGATGAGCTTTTCGACCTTCAGTTGTGACCTGGGTGTGCCCGCTCTGTGGGCCTACTCACAGGATGTCGGAGGCCGTTACACGGCGTCGGTGATGGGGTGGTCAAACATGTTCGGAAACTTTGGAGCCGCACTCGCTCCGCTGATCTACAACTTCGTCCTGGGTGAGTCACCCGCCCTCAATGACTGGAACTGGCTGTTTGCCACCTGCGCGGGAATGTTCTTCCTTTCGGGCTGTTGCGCACTGGTCCTCGATTCCACGAAGTCGATTGCAGACTGAGGAACGGTCTGCTGAAGGACAACTCTTCCGGCAGGGTTCGGTTT
>NZ_DASWWZ010000308.1:0-3435 GCF_036405755.1 Schlesneria sp. | reverse complement strand
GCCGATAGTGATGGTTACACCGAAGCGGATCCCGTTCGGGATTATGCGTTCAAGTACCGTGACTATGTCATCCGGGCGTTTAACTCAGACAAGCCGTTCGACCAGTTCATCGTCGAGCAACTGGCGGGTGACGAATTGGTGACGTACCCGTACGAAAATCTTTCTCCCGATGCCACCGACAAGCTCGCGGCAACCGGTTTTCTGCGGATGGCACCTGACGGCACCGCGAGTGGCGGCGTTGACGTCAATGCCGCGAGCAATGAAGTGATTGCAGAAACAATCAAGATCGTCTCGACGTCCATGCTGGGAATGACGGTGGGATGTGCTCAGTGCCACAATCACCGTTACGACCCGATCACACAGGCCGATTACTACCGCTTCCGAGCGGTCTTTGAGCCGGGATATAACACCAAGGCCTGGCGGGCGCCGGGATCTCGTTTGATCAGCCTGTGGAGTGCCGATCAGCGGTTGACCGCGAAGGTGCTGGGTGATGCCGAGTACAAGTTGAGCGAACAGCGCGGACGCGAATTGAACGCAATCGTGCAGGAAGTCTTTGAACGGGAAGTGAACAAGCTGCCGGAAGCTCAGCGGGCACCAGCCCGGCAGGCACGCGCCACCAGCGCCGACAAACGGACGCCGGAACAGCAGCAGATCCTGAAAGAGACCCCGAGTCTGAATGTCGATGGGGGTAGCGTCTATCTTTATGAACCCGCGCGGATTGACGAATTTAACCGACGGTGGGACGAGCGGATTGCACAGGTCCGATCCTTGCGTCCGGCCGAAGACTATGTTTCGGGCTTCACGGAAATCCCCGGTCAGGTTCCTCCGACGCATCTGTTCTATCGAGGCGAGATCAACCAGCCGAAGCAGGAAGTGACACCGGCGGAACTGTCGATCGTGTCCCTGACATCCCCGGTCGAAATTGCGATCGACGATCCTCAGGTCCCCACCACGGGACGCCGTCTGGCCTATGCCCGTAATCTCACCAGTGGCAAGCATCCTCTGTTGTCGCGCGTGATGGTGAATCGCTTCTGGATGCATCATTTCGGAAAGGGGATCGTCGCGACTCCCGGTGACTTCGGGTATCTCGGTGAACGTCCATCTCACCCCGAATTGCTCGACTGGCTGGCGACGCGCTTCGTCTCTGACGGGTGGCAGTTAAAGCGATTCCATCGTCTACTGCTAGGGTCCACTGCGTTCCAGCAGCGGTCACAGCGTCGGCCCGAGATTGATGCTGCCGATCCTGACAACCGCCTGCTGGCCCGGATGCCCGTGCGCCGTCTGGAAGCAGAAGAAATCCGCGACTCCATGCTCTCTTGCTCCGGCTCGCTGAGCGACAAAATGTACGGAAAGCCCGCGCCGGTCGCGGTCGATGAAGTGGGGCAAGTCATTGTCGGCTTGCCGACTCTTGACCTGGCGGGGGGACGGATCAACCAGGGGGTCTCACTGCGGGAAGACGAGTTCCGTCGCAGCATCTACGTGCAGGTGCGACGTTCGTTGCCCCTGGGGATGCTCGAACCCTTCGATATGGCGACCTTGTCACCCAACTGTGACATTCGCCAGTCCTCGACTGTCGCTCCTCAGGCATTGCTGATGATGAATAACAGTCTTGTGGTTCGCGAAGCGGAAAAGTTCGCCGACCGTGTTCGCAAGGTTGCTGGAGATAACATTTCGGAACAGGTCAAGTTCGCTTGGGTCACGGCCTTCACGCGCCCTCCAACTGAACGGGAACTGGCCGGTGCAATTGCATTCCTGACCGAGCAGACAGAGCAGGTTGCTGCCAAAGTTCCTGCTGGTCAGGCGGGTAAGGAGCCATCCCCGGCGCAGGTCGCACTGGCGAGCTTCTGCCAGGGCCTGTTGAGCACAAACCTGTTCCTCTATGTCGACTGAGTTTCGACTGCCTCCGGGGCCTGTCATGTGACGAGGTTCCCCACAAGGCTGGAATTCGCACTGCAAAAGATCGCTGAATGTCTTCGGACAGATACTAATAAGGGGCAATCGTATGCACTTCTTCCCAGACCACACTCGACGACATTTTCTCGCCCAATCCGGGTTTGGATTGTCGTCACTCGCGCTGACGCACCTGCTCACGCAAGAGGCCAAGGGAGCACCAGCGAAGCCCGATCTGGAAAAGCAGTCGTTTGATCTTCTGCCCAAACGAACTCCCCATGCACCGCAGGCGAACGCGATGATCTCGCTGTTCATGCAGGGGGGGCCTAGCCATATCGATATGTTCGAGCCCAAGCCGGAACTTGATCGTCTGAATGGACAGACCTTCAATGGTCAGCTTCAGCTCGACAATGCGGCCGAGGCGACTTCCAAGCTGTATGCGTCGCCCTGGAAGTTCAAGAAGCACGGCGAGTGCGGTACGGAACTCAGCGAACTGTTGCCGCACCTGGGCAAGGTCGTGGACGACATTTGTCTAATCCGCTCGATGCACACAGGCGTCAATAATCACGTGCAATCGATCTGGGCATTGACCAACGGCCGCATCCAGCAAGGTCGACCTTCCCTGGGTTCATGGATGGCCTATGGTCTGGGGACCGAAAACCAGAACATGCCCGCATTCGTCGTTCTGACGGATCCATCGGGATTGCCTGTCGCGGGAGTCGAAAACTGGACGAATGGCTGGCTTCCCTCGCTGTATCAGGGAACGGTGATTCGCCCGAAAGAGCCTCGAATTCTCAACCTGGATCCACCTCCTCAGTTCCAGGGGGCGGTGCAGGACAAGTTCCTGAACTACGTCCGCGAGCTGAACCAGGATCACCTGTCGCAACGGCCGGGTGAACATGATCTGGCGGCGCGGATTTCGAGTTATGAGCTGGCGGCCCGGATGCAGACCGCTGCCAAGGAAGCACTCGACCTGTCACAGGAAACTGCCGAGACAAAGGAACTGTACGGACTGAATAATCCGAAGTCTGCAGAGTATGGCACGCGGTGTCTCATCGCGCGGCGACTGGTTGAACGCGGTGTCCGCTTCGTGCAGGTTCATACCGGGAACCAGCATTGGGACCATCACGGTGCGATCAAAACAGGATTGCCGCAAATGTGCGAAGTGACCGATCAACCATCGGCTGCACTCGTCATGGACCTCAAACGCCGCGGTCTGCTCGACACGACGCTCGTCCACTGGGGTGGCGAAATGGGCCGTCTGCCGGTGATTCAGAACGAAAAGAACATCGGCCGCGACCACAATACTTTCGGGTTCAGCATGTGGCTCGCCGGTGGTGGAGTGAAGGGGGGACTGGCGTATGGTGCGACCGATGAAGTCGGTCACCATGCCGTGGAAAACGTCGTCAACCATTTCGACTACCATGCGACACTGCTGCATCTGTTCGGTCTGGATCCCGAAAAGCTGACCTTTGCCCGTCCCGGTACCCCAGGGACGCTGCTTGACGGTCAGCCCGGTAAAATCGTCTGGGACATTTTGAAACG
>NZ_DASWWZ010000307.1:0-4342 GCF_036405755.1 Schlesneria sp. | reverse complement strand
GACCAGGGCAACCTCAGCAACCTGATCAACTTCAATCTCCCTTTAATGCTGGGAAGTGGACCGAACACCGTACTTAACCCTGCTCTGCAGGGGATTCAGAATCGGCGGCTTGAGGTCTTTCTTTGCCCATCTGACAGTGGCAATCCCGTCCTCGTCGAGAGTGGTGTGGAGTGGGTTGGAACAAACTACATGGTCAATGTCGGTTCCGGAGACAATCTGAACTATTGCGCGACTTCGTCTCCGGGACCCAACGGACTTTTCTGGCGCGGAGTGAGCACTCGATTTCGTGACATCACGGACGGAACCAGCAATACCATTTTTATGGCCGAGACGTTATTTGGTGGACGAGACACGGTCTCAACCACCGTTTTCACAGATCCTCAACGACAGATGCGACGGGCCGGTGGGGGTGGTTCACCCTGTGGTCGCATGGCAGAAGACCTCGCCGCGACTGCAGCTACGGGATATTTGGGCACCCGAGCGGGATCATGGATTCGGACAACGAGTTTTCACACGCTCGTCAACGGGTTTTTCACTCCGAATAGCAAGAATCCAGACATCTCGTTCCACGGCGATCTGCTTTCGAGCAGCCGGAGTGCCCATGCCGGCGGAACCCAGGTTTCACTGGCCGACGGCAGTGTCCGGTTCGTGTCCAACAGCATCGACCTCAGCGTCTGGCGAGCCCTGTTCTCACGCAATGGCGGAGAGAATGTTGGCGAGTTCTAGCAGGACTGTTGGAGCGTGTTTTTCAATCTGAGGAATTGTCTTATGAAAACAGGTTTGCGGTTTGCGGTCATCACCTGGGGCCTGCTGATTTCCGGTTGCGGAAAACCCCGCGAGATCCCAGGTGGCACCCCGGGAATCATCCATGCGGGAGGTGACGTAGTGGGCGATGTTCACATTTCCATCTATCGCATGAATGATGAGGACAGCGTCGACGAAACGCCTGTCGCCTTTGCCATTTCTGCCCACGACGGCCAATTCGAATTACGTCAGAGTGGTTCGCTGGAAGGTGCTTCGCTGGAAGCGGGGGACTACAGATTCACCGTCGAATCTGCTGGCGAGATTTACTTGGCGTGGCCCGGTGATTATCGCAAGCCTGCCCGGTCACCTTTGCGCCTGACTTGGAATGAGGACGATCAGCAAATTGACCTTGAAGTGCCCGTTCCGACGCGGGTTCGATAGCGGTGAGAATCGGATGGGTCACTCAATCGTTCGCAGCGCGAAACGCCGCGATATAGGTACCGATGCACCCACTGACAATGACAGAGCAACTGTCTCTACGCGGGGATCGAGACGAGAACTACGATCGTTGGCAATCGATTCATTTCCGCTTCGCAGGCGGGTCGCTCATCACTCATCCCGCTGAATGTTAGCTGAACCATTCAGAAAATTCGCGGAGGCAGCGGTTCTGCGATTTGTCCCACAAGTCGAAGAATTTTCATTCTGGAAGAGTTCGAATCGGACTGTCAGTCCTTATGGATCGCTTCCGTCTGTGGTCCCTTTGTACCGGCTAGTTTTTTGACGAAGTCGGTGGTTTTCAGGCGGTCGGCGTTGCTTTTTCCGACGTAGCGGAAAAGCTCTTCGTGATTCCCGTCCAGTACGACGAGTGCCGGATAGTGGACCGTTTGCCCGTGAAACTTGTATCCGTCGGCGATGCCGAACTGCGTTGCCAGGCTGGCATCGGGGTCGCGATAAATGACAGGAAGCTTCGACAGGTCTTCGGCATCCAGCTTTTCCGCCCAGGCTTTGATCTCTGCGTCGCTGTCGGGTTTCAGGAACAGGTGAATGACATTCTGGTTCTTATCGGCCAGCTCCGCGTACTGGTGTGTGTATTTCAGACAAAAGGGACACTCGGTCTTGAGCAGGAAGTGCAGGACGACGATCTTGCCCTTGTGTTCAGACAATTGAAATGTCGTGTCATGCGTCGGAGAGTGGACGGTAAAGTCCTTGGGGTTGGCGGCACTTGCCATGTTGCTGAATACGAGTACCAGAGCAACAAGCGTATGAGTTCTCATGTGTTGGGACACCGGTGTCACCTGCTTTTCTGTTTGAAATGGGTAAAGAATCGAAATCACGCCTGACCGAAGGCTACTGTCGACGCTGACTCAATCCCCGCCATCACTCTTCCTTCAACAGGGCTTCGACGGCGGCTTCGATCGTTTTGTCCGCAGTCGCCCCTTTCCAGTTCAGCTCACCCGCCCACCACATGCGAATATAGCCCTGCTTATCCACCAGATAGACGCAAGGCCACATCGTGTTACCCCATGCATCCCAGTTTGCGGAATTCAGGTCGATCAGGATGGGAAACGTCAGTTCGCGTTCACGCGCTGCATTCGTCACGGCATCTGTGTCTCGTTCTCGCTTCGTTTCCGGTGTTTGAATGCCGATCAGGACCACTCCTTTCCCGGTCAACTCTTTCTGCCATCGCTGATAGATGGGGAAGTTGGCGTGACAGTTGTGGCATTGAAACGCATAGAAATGGACCAGGACGACTTTGCCACGAAGTTCCTGCATCGTCAGTGGGCCTGAGTTGATCCAGTGTTGGACCGGCACGAACTCGGGAGCCAACGCGTAGATCCGTCTCAGGCGGGTTGGATCAAAGGGATCACCCAATAACGACCTGAGTTGCTGTTGCTGCTCTGGTCGCAGCATCTTTGCAATCCCATCGCGTTCCGACTTGGCTGCCTTGTCGACTTTCGCCTGCAACGATTTGATTTGTGGGTCACCAGCGAGAGTCCGCCCCAGAGCGATCTGAGCTTCGTCGGTCACGCGTGCTAACTCCGCCAGCTTTTGTTGCTGAGAAGTGAAGAGTTTGATCTTACTGGCCACGTCACGTCGCAGCAGAAGCCGGGTCCCCTGAGCGTAATATTCCAGTTGCTGCAATCTTTGGCGTTGTGATTCGGAGGTCGATTTTCCGAACCATTCCCACACCTTCCGTTCCAGGTCGTGCACGACGGGATGTTGTTCCTGGGGAGAAAGATTGCGGGACGGAAACCATTTGAGATCGAGTTCACGAAGCAGTTTCTCCAGGTCTTCGACCTGTTCTGCCGACAACTTCAGTTCTTGATGAACTTCCGGCGCATGAACCAGGCCGAGCAGGCGTTGAGGAACCAGATGCGGAAATGCATCGGGGGTTTCCCCGGAGATCAGGTCTCCTTGAACCCCAAAGACGAAGAGGATTGCAACAAGGAAACGGCTAGATGCTGTCATCAATGAATCTCCCGTTCCTTAGATACGATCCCTGCGTCCGCTGGTCGTCTCGCGCACCATCCTCGCGTCATTCGGTTCATTCGTGGCCTGTGACCATCGAGAGTCTGCTGACAAAATCTTCCGGCTGCATGCGGTCGGTATTGTCCTTCCCGACATAGCGGAATAATTCATGTCCTGACCGATCGAGCAGCACAAGTGCCGGGTAGTGCATCGACTGACCGTGAAACTGGTAGCCGTCAGGAATCTGAAATTCGTCGGCAAGTCGTGCATCCGGGTCTCGGTAAATGACGGGGGGACCGTCGAGGTCCTGAAGGTTGATTTTTCCGGCCCATTCCCTGATCTCTTCGTCGCTGTCCGGTTTGACAAACAGATGAACGACGTCCTGTTCCGAACGAGCCAGCAGGGAATAGTCGTGCGTCAGCTTCAGGCAAAAGGGGCATTCTGACTTCAGCAGAAAGTGCAGCGCGATCAATTTGCCTGATTCGCTGGGCACCGTGAACGTGGCATTGTGGGTCGGTGATTTGACCGTAAATGAACCTGGAAATGCCCCCGCAATTCGACCCCGATCGGCAGGCTCCAGATGGGCCCAATGACTCCCTATGTAGATTGCGATTGTGACCAATCCCACGCAGGCCACCAGCAGAGTTTTTGAGATCAAACGACGCGTGCCGAGTCGCGATACTTGAAAATCAGCAGTTCGCAAATGTCCATCGTTCGCGTTAAAGCCGCTGCTCGTATTTTCGTGATTGGACGGAGAGACACTCTGCTGCCCGTCGATCGTCCCATGGACCTGTGTAAAGCGTTTCAGCCCCAGTTCCACGTCCTGATAGAGAAACCAAAGCTCACGTGATTCCTGGTCGCTACGCAACGCGTCCTGCAATTCCTGGTGCTCGTCATCCGGGATTCTCTTCAGTGAGCACGCGGCGAAGAGCTCGATGAGCCGCTTTTGCTGTTCGGGCTTCATCGTCCAGTCTCCTGCAGTCTTCGCTGGACGCATTCCATCAGGCGACGGCGGAGGATGGCCAGCTTATTGTAGAGCGTACGGGGGGCTCGCTGCAGTTGTGCAGCCATCTCGACAATGCCGCCATATTCTTTCGCCGATGCGTGCAACAGTTCGCGTTCGGATTTC
>NZ_DASWWZ010000306.1:0-17527 GCF_036405755.1 Schlesneria sp. | reverse complement strand
GGTGCTTGCCATTGGTATCGTTGTGGACGACGCCATCGTGATCGTCGAAAACGCGGTGCACCACATTGACCATGATAAACTGAGTCCCAAAAACGCGACGATTGTCGCGATGGGCGAGGTGATCGGGCCGGTGATGGGGATTACGCTTGTGCTGATGGCCGTGTTCCTTCCCACCGCATTCATGGGGGGCATCACGGGGCAGCTCTATCGCCAGTTCGCACTCACCATCGCCGCGACGGCCGTGATCAGCGCGTTAAACGCAGTGACGCTGAAGCCGGCTCAATGTGCCGTGTATCTGCGGCCAACTCCTGAGAAGAAGAATCTCTTCTACCGCGTCTTTAACCGTGTGTACGACTGGACCGAAGGGGTCTACACGGCGATCGTGAAAGTTGCGGTGCGGCAGATCGTACTGATGATGCTGCTCTTTGTCGGGCTGGTCGGGTTGACGGGATGGTGGTTCGTACAGCTTCCGACCGGCTTCGTGCCCACGGAAGATCAGGGGTACGCGATTGTTGCCATCCAGCTACCTGATGCTGCATCACAAGAGCGTACTCGCGAAGTGACCCGCAAGGTGAACGCGATTCTGGCCGAGACTCCCGGCGTTCGGACCTGGTTCCTGCTGGGGGGAATGTCGCTGCTCGATTCGTCGGTGACTTCGAACGCGGCCACGATGTTCATTACCTTCACCTCCTTTGAAGATCGGGCCCACCATCCGGAACTCAGCCAGGATGCCATTCTTGGCAACCTGATGGGGAAGTTTCAGTCCGTGCGCGAGGCGATGATTCTGGCGTTTCCACCCCCAGGGATCCGTGGTTTGGGGGTCGCCGGGGGATTTGAAATGAAGATCGAAGATCGCGGTGGTGTCGGGCTGCCGGAACTGCAAAGCGTCGTACAGGAAATGGTGCACGCAGCGGGAGGTCAGACTAGCTTAAGCCGTGTTCAGTCGACGTTCCGCTCTGGTGTTCCCCAGATCTATGTCGATATCGACCGGGTCAAAGCCAAAAGCCTTGGGGTGCCTCTCGATACGATCTTCGGCACGATGCAGGCGGCACTCGGTTCGGCCTACGTGAACGACTTCAATAAATTTGGAAAGACCTATCAGGTTCGCGTGCAGGCGGATCAGCAGTTCCGCTTACATCCGGAAGACATCGGTCGACTGGAAGTCCGTAACCGCGAAGGTCGGATGATCCCGCTGGGGACACTGGCGACGATTCGCAAGACGCTGGGACCGCAGATTGTCCCCCGTTACAACCTGTTTCCTTCCGCGACGATTAACGGGGCGGCGGCTCCGGGCGTCAGTTCGGGACAGGCCCTGCAACTGATGGAGCAGATGGCCGAAGCCAAACTCCCCTCCTCCATGGGTTACGAATGGACGGGGATGTCGCTCCAGGAAAAACTGGTCGGATCGCAGGCGATCTACGTTTTTGCTCTGGGGGTGCTGATGGTCTATCTCGTGCTGGCCGCCCAGTACGAAAGCTGGCTGATGCCGGCGGCGGTCATCATGGTCGTGCCACTGGCGCTGCTGGGGACTGTGATCGCTGTCTGGGTTCGCGGGATGGATAACAATATCTATACGCAGATTGGAATCGTCCTGATTATTGCTCTGGCAAGTAAGAACGCGATTCTGATTGTGGAGTTTGCTCGGGAACTGCGCATGAAAGGCAGATCGATCATCGATGCTGCGGTCGAAGCCAGCCGGATGCGGTTCCGACCCATTCTGATGACTTCGTTTGCGTTCATCCTCGGGATCGTTCCGTTGATCAACGCGACGGGGGCCGGTGCGGCAAGCCGACGGGCATTGGGAACCGCAGTGTTCGGGGGGATGATCGCGGCGACGGTACTGGCAGTCTTCTTCGTGCCTGTGTTCTATGTACTGATGCAGCGAATGGCTGAGTTCCGTAAAAAGGATCAGCCCCAAGACGGGGCCTCTGTCCATCATGATCCCGCTGGCTCACACGCCGAAGTAACCCCGGTGCTCGTTGCGTCGAACTCTCAGCATTGATTCGCAGGAAGATTGGTCGAACGAGCGAACCAGAACGTAGAAACGTTGATCAGTGACCTGGCGAGCATGGCAAACGGGAACGGTTGCCATGCTCGTTTTGTTTGGGTCAGATGACAAAGCCTGAGTTATCCCAACGTGAGACTCGGGGCGTCGTTGTTTGTGTCTTGCGCGACGTGCATGACGCGATCCATGCCAGCGATCAGGGGGGCGGCGACACGCACTGCTGGGCTGTGCCACTCGGTCTGAATGGCAGATGCAGCAGGAGTGCGAATTTTACGACTGGCAAAACCTGCCGAACCGGTATGGACACGATTGGCTGCATCCTTACAATCCCGGCCGTCCGACGCTGGGGGGCGACGGGTGCGTCGACAGTTCGAAGTCAGTTCCCAAAGGACTGGTCGTATGCATTGCCGTTTGATTATGTCGGTTGGTCTACTCACCCTTATGGCCTCAGGCTGTATGCTTCACGGTTATCCACCGGGGACGTACGGAAGCAGTCCATACGTTGTCCCGGCCCAGCCATCTGGTAGTTACCCGAGTGGTCCGGTCTATCAACCCGGGGGGACTTATACGGCTCCCATGAACGGCGCGCCGTACGTTCCAGGCAATTCGCCAGGCGTCACGACTCCGACCCCTCTGTCGCCACCAGGTTACTCGACGCCGACTCCGACGTATGAGGCACCCACTAACGGGAACTCGCCCACGTTCAGTCCTGAGCCGGAATCGCCTCGCGGGCGAAACGCGGTTCCGCTGCCGGAAGATGATCCGTCAGAACGCGGAACAAATCGCAGCACGCTGACTCCGACCAGCCACTTCGACCCAAGTGAGGAGAGCACACCTTTCACTCAGCAGGAAAGCCGTCGACGCACTCAGGCGTACGACGAAGAGTCCACAGTGAATTCGGACGATCAGGAGATCGAGTTCGAAGAACCGGAGATTCGTCAGGCGTCCGGGGAAGAAGATGACGAGACAAGTGGTATTCAATACAGCCGAGAATTCGGTCGGACGGCTCGTAAGCCGGTACGCAATGGGGGACATCATCCTCAATTCCGCTGGGTTGAAGGGTCCGTCGATTACGACGAATCGACGAAAGAGTGGATCGTGATTTACGATAAAAACCCTTCTGCTTCGGATCAGCTCGGGGGAGTGATCACGCTGGCGGACACCCCTGCTCTCGGCCGATTGAGATCCGGCGATCTGATTCGGTGTGAGGGAGAGCTCGACGGGACAACAGGTGACTCGCGGCAGCTTCCCGTCTTTCGAATGAACACGTTCAAGCGAATCTAATCCTATCCGCAGTCGTGTTTTACGCACGTCCAAAGGGGCTTGTCGACTTCAGAGTGATCAGTCGCCATGCTCCTGCGGCGGCACTCCTCAGGCTCGCCCACCCTCATGGAGAGTGAAACAACGGAGCAATTCCAGATCGCCCCGCGCAGAGATATTCGCCGCAATCTCACGGGAAGCTGATCGGCTTGAGTGGCATCATCACTCCCGAATGTTATCATATCGATCTGTCTCTCGTCAGATTATGGAAATATTCGTTTCAATAGCCATCGAATTGACATCAGTCGCTGACTGATGATTTGAGGTTCTGGAGGGATGATCTGAGTGCGGGAATGGGAGCAATTCCCTTACGACCGCTCAACTCATGTCCTGATGTCTGACTGCGGAACCGGGTTTCGCGAGTTGACGTCCTTCCGGCAGACTCTCTGATCGCTCGATGGGCCTATTGTTTTGCTGGAAAGCGAGCCCGTTCGTGCCCACAAAATGGATTGCGTGGCAACAGGTTTCTCAGTCGATTCAGGCCGACGACGCGATTCGTGTGCTTCAAGCGGTCGAACAGTTCGTAGCTCGTGCAGTACCGGCGAATTCCGCAGCGGAATTCCTGCGGGATCAACTTCCCGAGATTGCAGGTGAACTTGCCGCGAACTCCGTCGGCTTTTTTATGCGCAATCCCGATTGGGTTGCCGTGAGCCAGCATGGCCGCATCGGTCTGGCCGAGATGCCGAAAAGCCTGTTGATGGATGTGCTCGACCGCGATGCGGGAGTGGTCGCCTCGCTGGATAGCGTTCCGGGGACTTACCTTGCTGCGACGCCCGTTCCCAGCCGCAGTCATACAGGCGCCGTGCTGACATTTGCCGGCCGCAGCTTTCCTGACGACGCACTGCCGTCAGCCATGCTAATGGCGAAGGCAATTGGTGCGTGTCTCGACTTTCTCGCCCGTCGCAGTCAGTCCGTGCGGAGAATCGATCAACTTCAGAGCATTCTGCGGATTTCCTTAAATCTGTCTGCCGTTCATGAAACGGAGCCGCTGCTGCAGTTGATTGCCAAAGAGGCGACTCGCCTGCTGGAATGCGATCGTGCCAGTATCTTCATCTGGGACAAAGAGCATCACGAGCTCGTTGCCTGCCCCGCGCTGGGGGTTGAAGGGAACTCGCTCAGACTTCCTGATAACACCGGAATCGTCGGTGAGGTGATTCATCAAGGGGTGACCTTAAGAATCGACGATGCCTACAACGACCCACGGTTCAGCCGAAAAGTGGACAACGCCAGCGGTTACAAAACGCGTAACCTTTTGTGCGGTCCCCTTTACGGTTCGGACAAGAAACTGCTGGGGGCGTTCGAGGTCATCAACAAAAACTCGGGGTCCTTCACAGAAGAAGACGAAATCACGCTTGCCGACCTGTCACTTCAGGTTGCGGTGGCGCTCCAGAACACGCGTGAGCGTGAGTCGTTGCTCAGGTCGCATCACCAATTGACGCAGCAGGTGACCAAGGGAGCGACCATCATCGGCGATAGTCCGGCGATGCAGGCAATGCGAAGTACCATTCGCCGACTCGCTGCTACGGACCTTCCGATTCTTATTCTGGGCGAGAGTGGAACCGGCAAGGAGGTCGTCGCGCAGGCCCTGCATTATCAGGGGCCCCGATCCGACCGTCCGTTCGTGGCCGTCAACTGTGCGGCGCTGACAGAGACGCTGCTTGAGAGTGAATTGTTCGGCCACGAAAAAGGGGCCTTCACTGACGCGCGCGAGATGCATCGCGGCAAGTTTGAAATCGCCGAAGGGGGAACGATCTTTCTGGATGAGATCGGTGACATGAGTCCCGGTGGGCAGGCCAAACTGCTGCGGGTGCTTGAGCAGAAAGTGATCACCCGCGTCGGGGGATCTCTTTCGATACCGATCAACGCCCGAGTGATCGCCGCCACGAATGCTCATTTGGCCGATGCGGTTCGGGCGAAGAAGTTTCGTGAGGATCTGTATTTTCGCTTAAACGTTGTCACGCTGGATCTTCCGTCGCTGCGAGAGCGGGCGGATGACGTTTTGCCACTGGCCGATCATTTTCTGAATCTGTTCGCTACTCAGGCCCGCCGCCCCAACCTGAAGATGTCGCCTGAGGCACGAAAGCGCCTGCAAGCCCATGCCTGGCCCGGCAATGTGCGAGAATTACGGAACCTGATGGAACGCGTCGCCTTTCTGGCGACAGGCGATACTGTCGAAGTCGACGACCTGGCATTCATTCTCAGTCCCGAACAGTTGAATGTCTTCGAACCCTCTGTCGACATGCGTCTCAACGAAGCCACGAACGGGTTCCAGCAAAACTTCATTCGCAAGGCAATTAAGCGGGTGAAAGGAAATATGAGTGAAGCGGCCAAGTTGCTGGGACTGCATCGATCCAATCTCTACCGCAAGATGCGCCAACTGGGGATGAGCGAGGCTGGGGGGAAGGACGACGATGTCGACTTCCCGGACGACATGGTTTAACGCTGATTCTGGAAAGATGGGCGATTTGCGAAGCTTGTTTTTGTTCTTCTGATCGTGCCACACAATTTGGTGCTGCGAGTTGAATTTCGGATTCAACCCTTGGAACCCTCACACTCCGGCGAGCCGTTGCGACGATCACTATGTCGTCCGTGAATTGTCCGTTGTCGGAAGTCGACCGGCAGAGTCTGCGGATGGATCGCCGGCCAGATGTGAGGAGATGGTAATGCGCAGTCGGATGGATTTCAGCGTGCGAGTCTGCTTGCTCAGCGCAGCGACAGCAGGCCTGCTGTCGCAGTCAATGACGGTGTACGGACAATCCAAAAACCCCGTCTTTACGAACGCAAAGACTCCCTCTCGATCAGGTGCGGGGGCAAGTCCAGTGAAAGCGGCTGGCGACGGTAAGACCGAGGTTCAGCGACAGCTGGAGATGCTGTACGAAAAAGATGGCCGCGAAATGCCGGAAATGAACGTCCAGCCGATGACCCCATTAGCGCGAACGCCTCAAGTGGTCCCGGCTGCTCCGTCGGAACAGGACGATCTGGGGCCAGCGAACGTCCAGCCGACGCAGTTGTCTTTTGGAGGGAACGCATCCCGCTCGCGATCGACACCCGCACGCAGTTCCTCTTCAGACGAAGCGGACTATGAAGATGATGAAGAGGCCGAAAAGGCACAGGAGCGGCCAAAACCGATCCGCGGTTTCTTCAAAAAGCTGAATCCCTTCTCAAAGAAAAAGTCGAACTCGTCCGCGTCATCCGATTCGCAGGGGACGATTCCGAATGTCCCGCCCGCATCCGGTGATCGGTCACCGTCATCGCGATCGAACTCGACCCGGTATGGATCGTCAGGGGGCAAATCGACAGCCAAACTGTCTACGAACGCACAGAAGTCAGGGTCGAAGCCGGTCTTGCTGCCGGTTCCCGAGGACGCGGCCCCCATTCCGCCTGTCCCTCCTCCCCCCTCCTCCTACGAGTTTGGCCTGGATGACGCAGATGAGGACCCCCTCCTAGAGCTGGATCGTGACCTACCTGCTCTGCCGGACCTCTCTGATGACGCAGAACTTCCTCCCTTGCCGCTGGACTCATCACCCCGCGCACTCTCTTTTGGAGCAGAGAAACCTACTCCTTCTCCTGAACGGCTCAACCCCTTCTCACGGCGGGAGCAGGAAGCGGACGAGGCGGAAGCTGACGCCGAAGGGGATGAAATGGGGCAATTCGTTCTTCCAGATCAGGAAGATCTGACGGAGGACCTAGCGGGGTCTTCGGAGGAAGAAGATCCGTTTGCCGTGCAGGGCAAGGCTTTCATCGAACCGCCACTGGAAGATATTGGGACTCCACCCTCGCCCCTCGCCCTTCCCGCACCTGATGAGGGGCGTCCGGCACTCATTCCTGCATTCGACAGTCAGGGATCGATCATCCCGGAAGGGTCGAGCGAATCCTATACAGAGAAAATGCGACGGATTCGGTCCCGTTTTGGAATGAAAGGCCTGAAGGGGTTCTGTCCCGTCACTTTGAAGGACCGCCGGGAACTTCGGGATGCGAAGCCCGAATTTCAGGCGACTTTCCGGGGTCAGAAGTTCCACTTCGCCAGCGAGGAAGCACGCGATCGATTTACAGACAATCCGGCGTTCTACGCTCCTGCGGCTTATGGTGCGGATGTCGTTGCACTCGGACGAGACAAGGACGTCGTGGAGGGGACGCTGGACTATGCAGCCTGGTTCCAGGGACGCCTCTACCTGTTCGGCAACCAGGAAAACTACGCGACGTTCGTGAAGTCCCCTGCGACTTTTGCGACCTCGGTGGGAGAAGAATAGGCGTGATCAGGTGACTGGGAGGTCTCGCATAGCCTTTGAATAAGCGGCATGAGACGGCATGAGAGAGGTGCTGATCGGAAGACTATTCGCTTGGCGGAAATTCCTCAATCGCCTGCTGTCTGTCAGCGGCGGGTATCGCACCCGCCGCCGCGTGCGTGGAGCGGAAAGAGAACCGCAGGGATGCCTGATTTCGGGTGGAGCCAGGGATGGAACGAAAAGACAGCGCGTCAGAGTGGCCTCTCACGCGCTGTCCTCCCGCACTCTTTTGATTCGTTCAGCGATCCGGGGAGATGTACCTTCTCCCCTTCTGTCAAAACGCGGTGTTGGGCCGATTGGCCGTATTCCGGTCGGCGCTCAACTATTCCTTCTTTGAACTGGAAGAATCTCGCTTGGAAGAACTGTCCGCATGGGCCAGTTCTTTCATCAGCTCTTCCGCCTTCTTCATGTGGCGTTGGGTGGTTTCGGCACCCTTCGCCAGGACGTCTTTAAGTTCGCTTGAAGCGTGACGTTCAAACACGGTCAGCTTGGTCTTCATTGCGGCGTGGGCGGCAATCTGATGTCCCACGAAGCATTCATCGAACTTGTCTCCCTCTTTTTCGGTCAGCATCTCCTTTGCGTTGCGGACGCATTCTGCCGCGATCTCACGATGCAACTGAATGAAGTTGACTCCATGATGCCGGTCAGCCGTTTCTTCGGTACCTGCGGTCTGCTGAACCTTGCCAGCTGATGCTTTCACGGTCCCGCCCGCCAGACCAACCTTTGCCTCGACCCCCGTGGTCTTGTCTGCGCCAGCGCGGGTTTTATCGTTGGTGGAGGGTTCATGCTTTTCATGTAGATAGCCATCTCGAGCGGCTTCCGGGGCAAATTTTTCCAGCTTTTCAAGAAAGGCCTGATGGTCTTTCACAAGCATCTTCGCAAACTCTTTCACGTCCGAGCTGCGTGCTTTCTCCTGTGCAAACTTGGCGATCGCGATCTCTTCCTGATTTGCTATCGCGACGCACGTTGCCAATGTGTGGTCGGCGGACTTCCAGTCTGACCGCTGGTCGTGCGGTGTGGCGGCATCCGATCGATTGGGCGTTGTTTGCGGCGGTGCATTGTTATTTGTCTGCTGGGCTCCGCTAACGCTGCAAAGACACAAAGCTGCACTACATGCGCTAACGCTAATCCATTTTCGCATCATGATTCTCCATTCCGATCACATTGAGAAGGTGGCACTGAGAAAAGAGATTGAACACTTCAATCAATCCCTCGGGTCTAGTGGTTTTCGTGCAAAGTCAATGCCGGGGTGTGCAGACTGTGACGGAGAAGGGGAACTTATGACTCACCTTTATCACAGGTGGGTCATGACAAACTACGGTCCCTAATTTCGGCATGGACTCGTTTACGGGTCATGGAGTTGAACATAAGACCTTGCAATCCGATGCCCGGCAGTTTCACATCGACTCTGGGGATTCCACTTTGGTCCATCCGATTCCTGGCCGAAGGTGTGGTCTGGTTATTAGTGAAATGAGTTGTTCGCGTAGCTTTGAATTGATAGCGATGAGTTCCCGAAGCTGTGGGTAATGTAATGCACGCTTCATCGCGGCTCGCGAGGTGCGGGGTGTAAATGGAAGGTCTTTACCACTCCCGTTCGGCGACATGCCTTTTCTGGTACAGCCGATGAGATGGCTTCGGGCGGTCCACTGGTTGAGCTCTCTGGTCCGAGGCGACTCGCTCTCGCGCCGTGAGGCAACTTGCCAAAAGAAGCTGCCCTTTCAGGTGCCGACGGCGCCGGTTCTCGATGGACAAGCGGCCAATGCTGCCCGTTCCACGTTCGCGGATTGTGGACTGAATAAATCCCCCGCAGCCCTCGAGTCGACATCCGCGGTACGAGGGGTTCTGAGGCGCAATAACCCTCACCCACTTCTATCACTCTACGTGCACAGTAGATTTTCTGTAAGTGGTAATTCGCTACCTGGCTCGATGATACCAGGCACTTGGCCGGGAGCCTCATGGACTCGGCACACAGCTCGGCCCTGGACAGGGCAAGGTTTGAAGTACGCGAAGCGCACTCGTGCGTGCTCTAAAGTGGATTTCCCGGGGAGCGATCGCGATTGAATCGGTCAGGACATCGCATTGATTCGTTGAAGGACCAGGCCCGCGATCGCCGCTCGTCTGCCTGCGTTCACGGTGACCAGCGAGGTCCCCTTGCGAAAGTCCCGCTCATAGCGAGAGGCTTCTTCACCCAGGACCCCCATGTATGTTAGGAGGCCAGCAAGGTTCGAGTCGGGATAGTTTGAGAGGTTGGCCGCCAGCGTTCCTGCCAGGATCGCGGAATCGATTTCGGGGAAGTGCCGGGAGATCAGCAGGAGTCTTCGAGTCATCCCTGGATGATGGGTGGTCCGCGAATCCGAGTCTCCCATCACTTGAATCTGGTGTACAGTATCCTGATGGGTGGCGATGCCGACCTGTGACGCGGAGAACCCGAGATACCCGAGCTCATCAATCGCGGACTTGAGGCTCCATCCGTCGGAGGCGACACCTACGACATTACCCCAATTTGGAAGCGGGCTGTTCATCACTGCACCTGACGGTCTGTACGAGACCCAGAAGGCCGGCACACATTGAGGCCGGTTCATAACACACTCGAGGCCGACCGGCCGTGAAATTCGCGACCCGGTTGAGCCTCCAATTCCTAACGTTCGCAAGATACGTGCCAAGGGCCTGTTATTCAGCGGGGCCTTGTCCTTGCAGGCTTCTCTCACTCTCAACAGGCATCGCTCACGCACGGCATTCATGCAGCGAGATCAAGCGCGCCACATGGATCGCATCTGAGTGCGATGCCTCGGCGAATCTCGCTCAGCGGAGGTGGAGAAGATTAAGGGAGGGAGGAACTCCGGGGTCTGAACACAAAAGAAGGCTTCCGCCTCGAGTGGGGCAGATCAAATCACCAGCCGTAGGTATACCCGGAAGCAGCGTGATGGTGTCTTGAAGGCTCTCAACTCTGTAAGTGGAGAGCCCGCCGCCCGGGGTGAGACGCTAAATGCATGGGCATAATAAAACCACCCCCGCAAGCGGGGGCTTGCGGGGGTGGTTGTGTTCCGAGCAACCTGCGGGGATGCGTAAGCGGTCACAGCGCGTGACGTGACGAAGAGGCTTTGCCGGATCGTTACCGGAAACGGTATTCAGGATTGGTCGAATCAAAGTCGGAATCACTCAATGACTGATCAAAGCGAATTTCGGAAAAGTGGTATAACTCGATGAGCGTTACCTCGTCGACCTTCGCCTCGTCAGCACCCTCCTTTGCGGGCCATTCATAGTGCTTCGACAGGCATGGTACGTTCCACTCCTTGTCGATAAGAGTAATCGACTTTCGGTAGGTGGGAGAGATTTCCCGCGATTTGTACGTTGTCTGGAAGACATGACAGGGGCGTCCCTCAAGCTCGCCATCTTCCAGGTGTGAACATGATTTGACGGTCAGCTTTGTGAGATCTTCCTGGTGCGCCTTGAGCATGGTTTCGACGAGTCCTAACAGACCTGCTGAGGTAATCGGGTAGCGTGCACCGCTCATTGCGAGAGCACAGTCGGGTTCGAGGAAGAACGCGGGTATACGAGACTTCCACCCCCCGTCATGGGCAATCATCCTCCCATTGTGCTTCCCTTCGACGTAAATCACCTCTCGTCCGACATCTCCCTGATGCCAATTCAGGTACACGCTGAAGGGTTTGTGACGACACTTGAGCAGGATCCGTTGCTCGTCGAGCAACTGCCCCTGGACGACTTCCTGCTTCGTCAACATGGCTGTGTAATCCGGCTTCTCCTGCAGGTAGGTATAACCTTTTTCCAGAAGATCAACTTTTTTCTTCAGCACTGCATGCGGATCACCTTCAGCAAACGTCATTGTCGAGGGTGAGGCGTCCCGCTCTAAACCGGTGCTACCACGACTTTGCCCTGCAACTCGTTCAGCCGGCCTGAAGGCGAACCGATCACGCTGTGCCTCTTCTGCACGGACGCGACGCAGGAGCTGGACTTCGGTATCAGTATCAAGTTGGACAAATGGCAACCAACCAATCGTCCCGAAGGCCATCGCGGAGAGGATGCCTAGTGTGCGATAGGTGATAATTTTCATTTGAATCGTTCCGAGAAATTGACCTCTTGTTAGTCGACGGTGAGTCCGTCGCCAGATGTCAATCGCAATATCCGTTCCAATGAAGAAAACCTCATGGAATCAGGCTGTAAACCGCTGATTTCCGGGAAGTTTGCAAGCGAGTCTCCTGGTCTTTGGAGTGTCGTGAATCGAGCGATGCCGGGCTGCAACAGGTGCCCCTGTTCGAACCAGGTTGCACTTACTTCGACCATGAACATCTTTTGGGGAACAATCATTCATGCGAACCTCAAGTCATAGGCAGTGAGCTCGGGTCGTCCCACTGAACCCCCTCCAGTCGGCGCAAAACTTGCCTTCCCTTTTCGACAGAACATTCCCTCAGCGACCTTACTGAGGACCGGTAAAAATCTGTTTGAGACTAAGGCACCACAAATTTCAGGGGAAAGATCATGACTGAAATCCCGTACGCATCCGGTAGTCCCATGCCCGCGCAGCAGCAGGAGCACCCCGGGCTGGAATCCCGGATGAAGCCACTGCCACAGTACAAGGCTCCACGCTATCGCGGATCGGCGAAGCTGCTCGATAAAGTGGCCCTGATCACCGGGGGCGATTCAGGGATTGGTCGCGCCGTCGCGGTACTCTACGCGCGTGAAGGAGCCGACGTTGCGATCGTTTACCTGCCCGCCGAACAGTCGGATGCCGAGGAAACACGTGATGCCGTCGAGGAGGAAGGTCGCAAGGCGTTATTGATTCCGGGTGATGTAACGGATCCCGAGTTTTGCCGTTCGGCAGTAGAGAGAACCGTTCGGGATTTGGGACGGATCGATATTCTGGTGAATAATGCCGCCTATCAGGAATCCGCTGACCGGTTGGAGGATATCACTCACGCTCAATGGGATTTGACCTTTCGGACGAACATTTATGGGTACTTCTACATGGCGCAGGCCGCCCTGCCCTACATGAATGAAGAAGGAAGCATTATCAATTGCGGTTCAATTACCGGTCTGGAGGGGAATAAGACACTGATCGACTATGCTGCGACCAAAGGGGCCATCCATGCTTTTACCAAGTCGCTGGCACAGAATCTGGTGGACCGCAAAATACGGGTGAATTGTGTCGCTCCCGGGCCAATCTGGACAGTTCTGCAACCGGTATCCAAACCCGCTCAGGATGTGGCGGAGCATGGCCTGAAGTCGCCGATGCAGCGGCCTGGTCAGCCAGAAGAAGTCGCGCCCGCATTCGTCTTCTTTGCGTCGAATGCGGACTCAAGCTACATCAGCGGGGAAGTCCTGACCCTCCTCGGGGGTGAGACCAGGGCGAGCTGATTCAGGAACGTCGGCGTCTGCTGAAGGGGGGGCGCACTTGCTGAGCGACATTGCGCTGCCAGAATCGATTCTGGCAGCGTACGACGTGAATCCGTCCTGGTTTAGCAGGGCGAGAATCAGGTCGATCAGAAGGAGAATGCACGTCAATCGCCGTTTTGGGAAGGAACGCCCCCGCGAATGACATCGGTCAGCAGGTCCATGCTGACGGGTTTCGTCAGGTGCTCATCGAACCCGGCCTTCATACTTTGAGTACGGTCCTCGTTCTGCCCGAATCCGGTCAGAGCGACGAGCCTGGTCGTACGGAGCTTCGGAATCGCTCGCAGCCGGCGTGCGACTTCCAGCCCGTCCATGAGGGGCATGGCAATGTCCAGGAAGATCAGGTCAAAGTTCTGTTCTGTTGCCAGCGAAATTGCGGACATTCCGTCGAACGTCGTTTCCACATCCTGCTCCAGCGCTTGCAGCATCATCGCCAGTGTCTTGGCGGATGCCTGGACATCATCGACGACTAGAATCCGAAGTTTTGGCAGGGGAGTGGTCGGTTCCGGTGGAGCCGCCGTAGTTTCCCTGGGAGGCTGTTGCAGTTCTTCCTTGATGGGAAGCCGGACGGTGAATTCGCTGCCGCGCCCCACTCCTTCGCTGGCTGCAGTGACGGTTCCGCCGTGCATCTGGACCAGGGTGCGAACCAGCGTCAGTCCGATTCCCAAGCCACCGTTAGCCCGGTCCAGTGTCCATTCGACCTGCATGAAGACGTCGAAGATTTTGTTCAGCATCTCCTTGGCGATACCGGATCCATTGTCGCGGACACGGAAGATGGCTTCGTTTCCTGCTCGTTCCACAGTCAGCCAGAGCTGGCCTTCGGGGTCCGTATACTTGGCCGCGTTGTGCAGCAGGTTCGTGAGGATCTGAGCCAGTCGTGTCGGATCGGCCTCGATCCAGATTTCTTCTTGCGGGACTTTCGCCGTCAGTTGATGGCGGCGCTCGGCGATAATTGGCTGAACCCCCTCCACCGCAGCGGCGACCGCACTGGCGACGCTGATTTTTTCGCAGCGCAGCCGCATTCTTCCCGTGGTGATGCGGGACAGGTCCAGCAGGTCGTCGATTAAACGCGTCATCTGCCGGAGTTGTCTTCTCATGATGTCCAGAAGATCCGCGGCGATATTGGGATCTTTATAGGCCGCCGAGAAGACCTGGATGGCATTGCTCAGCGGGGCAAGTGGATTGCGAAGTTCGTGCGCCAGGAGGGCGAGGAACTGGTCCTTCCGGATGTGGTCCTCCCGCAGCGCCTCCTCCGCACACTTGTGGTCGTGAATATCCGTATGCGTTCCGACCCACATCGCAATCTGGCCGTCAGGCCGATAGAGAGGCAGGGCTCTGGAGAGATGCCAGCGGTACTCGCCGGTATGTTTCAGGAAGCGTTCTTCAATCTCAAACATGTTGCCGCTCTTCAGCGACTGGGACCACTTCTTCAAGTGATGGGCCACATCGTCCGGATGAACCAGCTCGCGCCAGTCCTTGTCTGTCATCTGTTCGGCTGTCAGCCCGGTATACTCCAGCAGCATCTGATTGACGTAGTCCAGTGTCCCATCCGGGCGAGCCGTCCAGACCTTTTGTGGCATGCATTCCGAGAGGACTCGGAACCTTGCCTCACTCTCCCGCAGCGCTGCTTCGGTCTTCTTGCTTTGCGTCAGATCGGTGATAAAGACCACAATCTGGTCGAGCTCATTCATCAATCTCGCGGCAGAGATCAGCACCGGGACCCGGGTGCCGTCATTGCGAGAGTATGTTTTTTCAATCGGGCCGCAGACACCCTTCTCACGAAGCTCGTCCCACGATGCTCGGTCGAGTGGCGTCTGATTCACAGGGACACCGCTCCAGCTTAGCTTCGTATTATCAAACTCTCCGAAGCGATAGCCAATGAGATCTAGAAACGCGTTATTTGCCTCCAGCAGGCTGCCTTCGGAGGTTCCGATGGCAATTCCGATCAGGGGCGTCTCGAAAACCCGTCGGAAGCGGCGTTCACGCTCGTTTTTCTCTTTTTCGAGTCGTAAGCGTTCCGAGCAGTCACGGAATACAAACACGACTCCCGTGATTCTGCCCATCGTATCCCGGATGGGTGCGGCATTCTCTTCAATCGGGATTTCGGAAAAATCACTTCGACGCAGCAGCGTGTCACCCGTTCGGCGGGGGAAGGTTCCTTCCGTCAGCACCTGGTTGAACGGGTTGGCAATGGGCTCACGCGTGTGGGCGTCGATGAGAGAAAATATTTCCGGCAGGAACCGTCCCTCAACTTCGAGCGGATCGCCCATCAACTGTTTGGCGACGGGGTTGGCCAGCTTGATCTGTCCCGAAGCATCGGCAACGATCACCCCGTCACCGATGCTGGTCAGGGTGACCCACAGGTTCTGTCGTTCAGACAGAGCAGTGGCTTCTGCCTGACGGCGTCTTTGCAGTTCTCGGTCAACAAATCCCCAGGCCGCGATCGTGAGAACCGTTCCGATACAAACGGCGGCGAGATTCGCGGACAGAACTTTGAACAGTCGATGATCCTGTTCCTGGCTACGGACACCCTTCAGTCGAATCTGTTCCTTTTCCAGTTCAGCAATCAACTGCCGAATCTGATCCATGAGCGTTTTCCCGCTGCCTGTGATCACAATCTCACGGGCGGAATCAAAACCTTTCTCCCGCGCATCGATCACTGTCTGGAGCAGTTCGAACCGGTCCTCTGCCAATTCCCTGATTTGGGCGACCCTTGCGACCTGGACAGGATGGTCAGTGACGGACTCACTCAGTCGACGAAACTGTTCGGGGAGATTCGCCAGCCGGGCCGTGTGCTCGCGCAGGAACCTTTCGTCACCTGCGATTGCAAATCCCAGTACGTCTGTTTCGGCATCGAGGAACGTCGCGAGAAGAGCGCGACTTTGAAGCATGGCTTCGCTACTGCCGTTAATGACCTCTTGTCCCTGATGCAGTGCGATCGAGTTACTGTGAAGGATGAAGCTGTTAAGTACCAGCACCACCAGGACGAGTGCGAAATTTGCCGTCGCATGGGGACTTAAAAACCTTTTCCGCAACCCGTTCATTGGCCGTGCCTTCTGCGAAGCAGTGTTGGTTCGAGCTGTCTTCGGGCCGAACGTAGCGTTCCAGTGTGCAGATTACTACCTGTCATGGGGTCTGTCTTATTCATTATCTGAAGAGGTTGCCGGGAATTGTCATTCACCAATGGGGCCGTGGCGGTAGGGAAGTTGGGCAGGGGCCGCGCAATGTTGTCGTAGCAGAGTACGTGCCGTCGGGGCAAAATCTGCGCGGGGGGAGCTCCACATCCGGGATGACGGTGGTGTAGCAAAAACGGGCATGGGAGCTGAGTGGTCGTGTACGTTTTCAGGTCCTCGTCTTGCAGAACTCACCACGGAAGCGACCTGGCTTCGGGGAGATCCGGTCCCCGGCGGCTAGTCTATTTGCTACAATCGGTTACAATGGTCCCGCCTTCATGTGTGATCGAAACGTCCCATATCACTACTGACACTCATGAGTCTTCGGCTCGCTCTTCCCCACGTACGAGATTACGTATGGCATTGGTTCTGGTTGTAGATGATGATCGAAGTGTGCGTCACATGTTGACGCAGACACTAGAGTCGATCAATTACGAAGTCGCCACCGCAGAGACCGCTGAGCAAGCCTTGGTGCTGGTTGCCGAGCGCCAACCGGATGTCGTACTGTTGGACATCATGTTACCGGGGCGGTCGGGGTTAGACGTGCTTCGCGACATTCAGTCGATCGACCGTCGGCTGCCCGTCATTTTTGTGACGGCCGACAGTGGAAGTTCAACCGCCATCGAAGCGATGCAGTTAGGTGCGTACGACTACGTTTCAAAGCCGCTTGATCTGCCCCAACTCAATCGACTGGTCGAGTCTGCGATCGACTCCCGCCGTCTGATGAGTGTTCCCGTCGCGCTTTCGGTCGACTCGAGTGGTGAGCAAACTGGAAAGTTATTTGTCGGCCGAAGCCCGGAAATTCTGGATGTTTTCAAGTCGATTGGACGCGTCGCGGCTCAGGACGTACCCGTCTTGATTCGTGGTGAGAGTGGTACGGGGAAAGAACTGGTTGCGCAGGCGCTCTATCAGCATAGTCACCGCCGCGGCGCCCCGTTCATGGCAATCAATTGCGCGGCGCTTCCCGATACACTGCTGGAGAGTGAACTGTTCGGGCACGAAAAAGGTGCCTTTACTGGCGCGGACCGCCGCCGCATCGGAAAGTTCGAGCAATGCCACGGGGGGACGATCTTCCTCGATGAGGTGGGCGATATGGCCCCGATTGTCCAGGGGAAGGTCTTGCGCCTGCTCCAGGATCAGCGATTCGAACGCGTCGGCGGAAATGAAACGATCGGCACTGATGTGCGTGTCATCACCGCGACGAATCGACCGCTGGAAGAGATGGTGGAGTCGAAGGCGTTCCGGGCAGATTTGTTGTACCGTTTGAACGGCATGACGATCTTTCTACCTCCGGTTCGTCAGCGCCGCGAAGATGTGCCGCTGCTGCTGAAGTA
>NZ_DASWWZ010000305.1:0-8914 GCF_036405755.1 Schlesneria sp. | reverse complement strand
GAACCGCCACCCGCTGCATACGTTCGAGTTGCTCGATCGGTTATTGCCTGATGGCGTACGGATGGTTCCGTTGCCACTGCTCGCTCTCATTCTGACGACGTTCATCCTGATCATTGGTCCGGGAGACTACTACGTTCTGGGATGGCTGAAAGCACGCAAGTTCACCTGGCTGACGTTTCCTGTCACGACACTGGCGGTCACTGCCCTGACAGTGCTGATCTCGAACAGTTACATGAGCACGTCGGAAGCGCGCCGGGCACTCGTCGTTCATGACATCGGGCCTCGCAACGACATTGTTCGTACGAACCGGTTCGAGTTGCTATTTGTGGCCTCAACACATCAGGTCACCACGGAGGTCGAGAAGGGATTGCTGACACCTCTTAAGACAAATTCCAGTATGAATGACATCGCCGGCATTCCACCCGGTTTCGTCTACACGTCAATCAATGGTCAAATGACGCTGGTTCCCAGTGGGGGGGGAATTAGCGGTTCAGTCACTGCCGAGCGACTTACGTCGCAGTTCCAGGGACGGATTCCCACACAATCTTCAACCGTTCAGAACCTCTCGAAATGGACTCCGCAGATCAATCGAATCATGTCGCTCTCTCAGTTGGCAACGGCGCCTGATGTGGACTGGAGCCAGTTCGATCTGAAAAAAAGCGATGCCGTGAGAATCCTTGCCCATGAAGTTCCCGGAGAGCTACTCGCACGTGTTCACGAGACGTTTGGAAAGGATGCTCTGGTTGCCTGCTTTACTGGCCATGGTGGCTGGGCGTCGGACCGAGCACCTGGATGGCGTTCAACCCGCGAGAGCGATGCTCCGGCTCAGCGTCAATTCTATTCGATGCAGGCATCGGGGTACGATGACTATAACCAGCGAATTCAGATGATAAACGAAGCAGATCTTTTTCGCTGGATGTATTACGCGTCAGTCGCCCCGGTTCAGAGAGGGGCATTCTCGCTCGTCAAACAGACGGCTCCCAAGGGGGGGGCATACTGCGACGACCTTGCCTTAATTGACTGTACTGATCCTGATGAATGGATTCTGGTGGTGATTGTTCCCCATCAGGATGAATACGTCACCTATCGTAAATTGATGCGGTTTCAAGAGTCTTCGATCAACAGGGAGTGACTGAACGGGGTCCGCACGGCCGGATGATTCCATGTTGTCCATTCGCTGCGCCGCTGATTGGCGGGTTGTCAGCTACTGACACGTGCGACGAGTTGAGCCACTTTGGTCTGGATCTCTGCCGGTTCTGTATAGAGTGTCCATTTCGTCGGGTCCGTCCCTTCGAAGGCTGCCTGGATTCGTTCGGTATTACGTGACTCACCTCGAATCGCACGGATAAAGACACCCACGATCTGGTCGGGAAGCTCTCTTAAAAAGTGACCGTAGATGTCGGCATCCTGTTCACCCGAGTCCCCAATCAGGACGAAGTGCCGCTTGGGGAAGGCCCGCAGAATGGGTTCAATGGCCAATTGCTTGTACGCTTTCTGCGGTGATCGCCTCAGCTTGCGAGCGGCTTCCCGGAAACGAAACCGCTTCAGATGGAACGAGCCAAACGGGTAACCCTCGGCCTGACAGAACTCGTGCAGCGGTTCGTAAAGTTGCCAAGGACTGCCAGAGACAAAATGGAATGCGGCACCGGCAATCGCACAGTCCCGGTACAGTTCAGGCATCCCGGTCACGGGGACGAAGCGCCGTGTGAACGTATTGCGGAATAGGTCACGTCGATTACTGACGTTGCTGTGTTTGATCGTGTCGTCGACATCGGAAATGATGGAAACGCCAGTTGGCTCGATCAATTGAAGGCGACCCGAAAACTTGCGCTGGTCAGTTCCACCCAGCACAACCTCGCAGCCGATCGAACGACCGCCAAACTCGATCGGCTCAATCAGTTTCGAAACAGTCTCATCATCCAGTTCGACTGTTCCGCGGAACAATCCCATGTAGTCGGATTCAGCGACCTGAAATTCGCGATCACCAATCGCGATCGTGACCGCACGACCGCGCAGTCCCGGCATCAGAAACTGTCGCATTCGCTGACGAAAGAAGTCTTCCGCCGATCGATCAAAACGCATGGCCCGTTTGATCAGGCTCATGACGGGAGAACGATGAATCCAGGAGATCCGGGGATCAAAGACACTGCCCTGAATCAGCAGTGTCCATCCTTTTCCATCTTCGGTCCGTGAACCGAAGGACGGGTACAAGACGATCTGCTCGTCCCGTCCGACGGTTGATCGATTTCGGCGAAAGGTTCGAAACAATACCACGATCGTTGGCCTCAAGCCGACGATGTCGTCAGCGATATGGTTCTCAATGACTCACCAGCATCAGCATGCTCCTGAATGCGGCTTCCTTTTTACAGGACTTTATCGATCGTTTCACGCAGAACGTTGCCTGATTTTTGGAGAGCCATCTTTTCTTTTGGCCAAAGTTCGACTTCGATCACTCCTAGAACACCCTTGCGGCCGACGACGGTCGGAACCGAGATCGCCACGTCCCGCAGTCCGAATGCCCCCGATTGCAGCGAGGAAACAGGCAGAATGCGGCGCTGATCCAAAGCGATCGCGTGGACAACGTCGGCGATCGAAACGCCGACTGCGAAGCCGGCTCCCCCTTTCTTCTTGATCACTTCGGCACCACTGCCGCGGGTCTTTTTCTCGACTTCGGCGATCAACTGATTGTTGACTCCGGGGTACTTCTCGAGAGGCAGACCGGCAATCTGGGCGGCCGACCAGATGGGAACCATGCTGTCGCCATGTTCCCCGTAGATTGTCACGTCGACCTGTGTTGGTGGAACGTCCAGCCGCTGCGCCAGCATGCTGCGGAGTCGGGTGGTATCGAGCACTGTTCCCAGGCCAATGACCTGCGATGCGGGCAGACCCAGTTCCTTGATCGCCAGATAGGTCAGCACGTCAACAGGATTCGAGACGACGAAGATGATGGCGTCTTTCCGCAGACCGCTCGACTTCAGCTCGCCCAGAATGCCTCGGAACAGGGCGACGTTGCGATTGATCAGGTCCAGTCGGCTTTCTTCCGGCTTGCGGCGAAGTCCGGCCGTGATCACGATGCAGTCGCTGTCAGAGCAAGACTTCATGTCGCCTGAGGTAATCTTCTGATCGGCCAGAATGCTGGCACCATGCAGCAGGTCGAGAGCCTGACCTTCGCAAGCTTCCTGGTTCACATCGACCAGGTGAATGTGGCGTACGATCTTGCCTGCCTGAAGAGCGAATCCGGCACAGGAACCGACCAGACCGCCACCGCCGATGATGCTGACTTTCATTGGATTTCTCTCATTAGAGGTGACGTGAGTCACCAGTATCCTGACTGACTGAGAACCCCCCGCCGCTCCGTCGGGTGGGGACTTGACTTCGGCTGCTGCCAGCCAGGACAGACGCCAGCGAGGGGGTCGCGGCGCCTGTCAAAAGTCAAAATTACTTGTTGAGAGCCGAAACGACTTGTTCGGTGATCAGCTTGATCAGCGATTCGGTATCGATATCGGCACTGCTTGAGGCCTTCGGCTGCGGGGTGGACGACGCTTCCTTCTGCCGCTCCAGATAGCCTTTGTATTGCGGAGGTGGCTCGAAGGCGATGGGCTCGAGTTTGTTCTCTTTGTAACCTTCGCGGAACGCGGTGTTACCGCACAGGTCGCAGTTCTCGACATGGAACCGTGGATCGTCGAAGCCGAGTTTCTTCTTGAGGTCGAGAAGCTCGACGGATTCCCGCTCGTTCAGGTAGGTCACCTTACCGAGTTGTTTCGACAGCAACAGAATTCGACAGTAGGCGTCAAGGATTTCCGTCTTCCAGTAGGCATCTTCCAGCGTCTTCCCGAACGTCACGGTGCCGTGGTTCGTCAGGATGATCGTGTTGGTGCCGTTACCCAGGAACGGGACGACCGTGTTTGCAAACGCGTGCCCGCCCGGAGTCTCGTAGGGAGCGATGGGGACTTCGCCCATGAAGACTTCGATCTCGGGCAGAATACACTGCGGAATCGGTTCGCGAGCGACAGCGAAGGCCGTGGCATGAGGTGGATGGCAGTGAACGACAGCCTTGACGTCAGGGCGGTGCTTCATGATCGCCAGGTGCAGCAGAACTTCGCTGGTTCGCTTTCGCTTGCCGGCGATCTGCACACCTTCCATATCAACCGCGCAGATGTCTTCAGGAGTCATGAAGCCTTTGCAGATCATCGTGGGTGAGCAAAGGACTTCGTTCTCGCCGACGCGGATCGAGATATTGCCATCGTTCGCCGCCGCGAATCCCTTGTTGTAGACACGGCGTCCAATCTCACAGATCTCTTCTTTGAGCTTCCGGTCATTGATTCCGGAATTCCATTGGCTGGTCATTGGCTACAGTTCCTTTTCACTGCGATGTCTGGCTAATTCACTTCAATCGTGTCAAGAATACAGGCGTTGTACGCATCGAGTGGCTTGTAATTCGGAGCGAATGGGTTTGCCGCCTCTCCCCCTTCACTGAATCCGATTTTGGCTCCGGGTGAGGCACCGAGTTCGTCATAGACGATCAAGGCTTCGTCGCGACCATTCGGATCACCCGCCAGGCCAGCGGCATTCAGCGGTACGACGACGAGCCACGTGCCGCCCGACACCATCGGGTTGCATTTGGAGAGCGTCACCTTACCGATCACCTCGCCGACTCGCATTGTTTCCCTTTCGACTCTTGTTCCGCCGCACAGGCGACTCGATTTCGAGTCCGTCTGAGAGGGAGCAAGAGCCCTCAATTCATAATCCTGCCGGAGGCCGTGGCCGTGTGGTGGCACAATCCTTCAGCAGGTTTCTCAGTTCAACGAATGTCTTTCCGACGGGACTGATGCAGACGACATTGGCACTCAATGTTCGCATCACCTGTTCCCACTGCTTCGTGTTCTGCATCACTGCGGCCCGGACGCGATCGTTCCGGTTCGCCTTGCAGACGATCAACTCGGCCTGTTCGGTGAAGATGACGACGCCATCGCATTCCGCCGTGCTGACCAGACTCGTGGCCAGATCCGCTGCTTCCAGCGGCTGTCCCACCACCTCGATCTTCCAGCCGTCGGTCATGCGACGCAGGCCTTCCTGCAGAGACCGCACTGTCGGGGTCATCGTTTGCAGGATTACCTGCCACTTGATCGGAGCACCGCCATTTGCGGATGCGGAGTTCTTATCCTGTCGTGACCAGGAGGTTCGCTTTGAGTTCAACCAGTCACGTGCAGCAGGGGTGATGATCGAACTGCGGCCGAAGCGGACCGACTGACCAGCCCGGACCGACTGCTCGAGAATGTCGGCGGTAATGACCGGCACTGTCAGTTCGACCACGACCGGCTTCGACGCCGGTGTTGCGGCGGGAACTGGGACCGGAGAGGAAAGCGCCACCGCAGGAATAGGCGACGACGCGGGAGCCGGGGAAACCAGGGGAGCTGCCGTCGACGACGTTGCGACGTTGCGAGCTGCGAGAGGTGCAGGGGGGGAGGCCGCACTTGTCTGAGTCGTCCCCGAATTGAGGGGACGTGAGGGTGCTGGTGCTGGTTTGAGCTGAGCCAGCACGCCCGACACGATCTCGTCAATAAGGGCCTGATTCACAGTTCTGTCCAATGTTGCAAGTCAGACTCACGAACTTCGCAGTACTATCCCTTTGGTACGACAACCAGAGGGAACCAATCTCAAGTCCCCGTGACTGCGGAGACCTGTGACGAGTCCTGCTGTTCGCGACGTCAGTCGACAATACCTAAAACATGCCATCGAGCGGGTGTGGTGTCCGCTCCTACCATTTCTTTCGCCGTCTTGCCGTCGGAGGAGATGATTACCGTATCACCCTTGCCGCCACCCTGATTGTCGATCACGAGTTGCGGCGCCCCATCCGGAGTTCCGTTCGGGCCGAGTGGTTGTATCAGCAGCATCCGCCAACCCTTCAGCGTGGGGTGCTTGACTGTCGATGTTGCCCGGCCAATCACTTTTCCCAACTGCATAATTTCCGATCCTTAGATCACACGCAGATCGTCGACCAGCACACAACGACGCTGTCGTGTGAAGGTCATCGGGTTGGTGACCCCTTCACCGGTCGGGGTCGCAATGCTGAAGCTCAGGTAGCCTTCGCCACCCAGTCCCAGGCCCGCCATCGAAGGACCGTTCTTGACGAACAGTGTGGTATCCATTTCACGACCCATCTGAGTCATGTGACGGACGTTGCGGGTGTGAATCAGGCTGGTGTGCCGGTAGCCGTGTTCAAATTCCAGCGCCAGTTCGACGCCGTGCGAGAAGTTGCGGCAGCGAACGAATGGCAGGAACGGCATCATCTGTTCTTCAGGAACAAAGGCGTTCGAAGTATCGGTTTCGCCGAACAGCAACTGAGTTCCTGCGGGAACACGGACACCAATCAGTTCTGCCAGTTTCGACGCATCCAGCCCCACCAGGTCACGGTTCAGGTGGAAGTGATCCCCGGGCTTGGTCGGCGGCGTAAACGCCAGCTTGGTCAATTCTTCGATCTGTGAAGCGTTCAGCCGGTAGCCACCGTGACGAGTCATCGTGTCGAGCAGCGAATCAAAAATCTGATCGACGGCGAAGACTTCCTTCTCACCGATGCACAACAGGTTGTTGTCGTATGAAGCACCTTTGACGATCGAAGCCGCAGTGTTCTCGAGGCAGGCGGTTTCGTCCACGACGACGGGTGGGTTACCGGGGCCGGCGACGATGGCTTTCTTACGGCTTTCCAGAGCGGCACGAGCCACGGCAGGACCACCGGTCACGCAGAGCAAACGAACGCCGCGATGACCGAAAATGGCCCCGGCAGTTTCCAGCGTCGGCTTCTCGATAATCGTCACCAGATTTTCGAGGCCGGTCGCTTTGTAGATCGCCCTGTTGAAGCGGCGAACCCCTTCACAGGCGATGCGAGCACCACCGGGGTGAGGATTCACGACCATCGTGTTCCCGCCGGCGATCATGTTGACGATGTTGCCAGCAAGTGTCGGCAATGAGTGCGTGACGGGCGTGATGGCACCAATGACGCCGAAGGGGGCGTACTCGGTCAGTGAGAGACCGTGGTCACCGCTGAGTGCATCGGTTCGCAGAAATTCCACGCCGGGAACCAGCTTGATGATCTTCAGCTTCTCGATCTTATGATCGAGACGACCAATCTTTGTCTCTTCGAATTCGAGGCGGCCGAGTTCCTCGGCTTGTTCGTCACACATGCGGCGGACGATTTCAATGACGGTCTTGCGAGCAGCAATCGGGGCAGCGCTCAGCTTCTTGAAGCCGTCGGTGGCCGCCGCAACGGCCTGATCAACCGTCTGGAAGACCCCCAGGTCGCCGTCGCGGTAAGGGGTTGATTGCTTGGGGGCTTTCCCCAGTTGAGCCAGGACTTCTTGAACGACGTTGCGAATCGTTTCTGCGTTAGCTTGCATAGTCTCGTCTCGTTTTTCGTGCAGGAACCGCTGGAAGGTCGCGGTGATGTACTATGAAAATTTAGAACGTTGTCACAAACAAATTTCGTTGTTGTCGGCGGGCGTTGTCTTTGGGAACTCGGCAAATTTCTCGGACGCGATGGCGGATTCCAGCGGTTGCCTGGCAGCCGCTGGAATCCGCCATTGCGAAGGCTAGTTTTCCTGAGCAGCTTCCCCTTTGGCGTCGTAGATCGATTTGGCTCCCAGATGAACTGAGTCAATGAGTCCGATGATGGCACAATCGATGGGCAATGGCTTCGTTTGAGGCGTAAAGCGGGCACTGGAGCCCTGGACGATCAGGACCACTTCGCCTTCTCCCGCGCCGACGGTGTCGACACAGATGAAGGTGCGGCCGGTGGAGACCAGTCCCGACTGGTCCTTCTCGTTCACGCGCAGGGGTTCCACGACCAGCAGTTTCTGGCCGACCATCGCGTCAACCTTCTGCGTCGAAACCACACTGCCTGTCACACGTGCGAGAAACATGATTCGTCCTACTTTTGACTGACTTTGCCAGTTCCATCCGCAGCCAGTTTCCTTCCTGCGACCATCGGGGTAACGGTCACATGAAGGAAGGGAATGTCGTCGATCGGGTCAAACTTTCATGATGACTCTTCACGGATTTGGTCTTCTGCGAAGAGATCACGTCGGAAGGGAAGTCAGGTGACATGCTCTTCCGGTTTGATCTCTTTGTCCTGTCGGAAGTCCTTATCCTTTGGCAATGATGGCCTCGACCGTTTGTCGAGCGACCACAATTTCTTCATTCGTCGGGACGACCCATACCTGCACCCGGCTGCTGTCCGTCGAGATACGGCTTTCGCTTCCGCGTGGCAGTGAGTCATTTTTGGCGGTATCCAGTTCGATCCCCGCCCATTCCATGTTTTTGCAGACACCGGCACGGATGATCGACGAGTTTTCGCCAATCCCTGCACTAAAGACGATTGCGTCGGCGCCACCCAGCACGGTCAGGTAGGAACCCAGGTATTGCCGGATCGACGCGATGAAGACGTCGAGTGCCAGTTGAGCCCGGGCGTGTCCTTTCGCGGCCGCTTCTTCAATGTCTCGGGCGTCCTGGCTGATTCCGCTGAGGCCCAGCATGCCCCCTTTGCTCGACAGGTCTTCCAGAATCTGTTCAAGCGTCTTGCCCGTCTTGCGAAGCAGGATGGGCAGGGCAAACGGATCGAAGTCGCCGACGCGGTTGTTGTGCAGCAGGCCGGTTTGAGGACTCATTCCCATGCTGGTTGCCACCGACTTGCCGTCGCGAGCAGCACACAGAGAGTTACTGCCGCCGAGGTGGCAGGTGATGATCTTCAGGTCGCCACGGCCCAGTAACTGAACCATGCGGGTGTTGAGATAGCGATGGCTGGCGCCATGATAGCCCCAGCGGCGAATCTCGTAATCCTGAGACCATTCGTAAGGAATGGCGTAGAGCCGGTTCGCGTCCGGAATCGTGTCGTGGAACGCGGTTTCGAGTGCTGCGACGA
>NZ_DASWWZ010000304.1:0-7580 GCF_036405755.1 Schlesneria sp. | reverse complement strand
GTTTGTGCGGGTTGCCGTCGAGCCGTCTGGAACAATAATCCCTGGCGCTCCCGACTGCCGTACGCAGCGCGTGCTCATTGAGACCACCCCTAACGTTCGCAGGAAACCGTCGTGCCTGAACCTGAGCCAAGCCCCTATGATGCCCTGCTGGTCGTTTCGTTTGGCGGACCCGAAAAGCCAGATGATGTGATTCCCTTCCTTGAAAATGTGCTCCGCGGCAAACCTGTTCCTCGCGAACGGCTGCTGGAAGTGGCAGAGCACTATCACCATTTCGACGGCGTCAGTCCGATCAATGCACAGGTCCGAGACTTTATCGAAGCGCTGCGGGGGGAACTCGAACTCGCCGGAATTCGATTGCCGATCTACTGGGGGAACCGGAACTGGCATCCTCTGTTGCCCGATACGCTACGGCAGATGGAGCAGGACGGTGTCCGTCGTGCCCTGGCGTTTGTCACCTCGGCTTTCAGCTCATATTCGGGTTGTCGGCAGTACCGTGAGAATATCGAGAACGCCCGCAAGGAGGTCGGCCCCGGTGCACCGCAGGTCGATAAGCTGCGTGTGTTCTACAACCACCCCGGCTTCGTGGAAGCCAATGTCGATCACATTCGGACTGCGCTGAGTCAGCTTTCGGCTGAGAATCAGACGCGGGCCCGAATCGCGTTTACCGCGCACAGTATTCCTCTTTCCATGTCTCGGAACTGCAAATACCAGCAGCAACTGGAAGAGTGTTGCCGGCTGATTGCGGAGTCGCTAGGTCTGCCCGCCGATCGGTGGAGTCTCGTCTATCAAAGTCGCAGCGGGAGACCCACGGACCCATGGCTGGAACCGGACATTGGCGATCATTTGCGCCAGATCCATGCTGAGGGAACGCGTGCCGTCGTCATCGCCCCTGTCGGATTTTTGTCCGATCACATGGAAGTCCTGTACGATCTGGATGAAGAAGCCCGCATCATCTGCGAAGAAATTGGTCTTGAGATGGCACGTGCCGCAACGGCCGGGATTCATCCCCGGTTCGTCGCAGGTATTCGTGAACTGATTGAAGAACGGTTGGGACTGCGGACGGAGCGTCGGGCGATGGGGCAATTCGGTCCCAGCCACGATGTCTGTCCTGCCGACTGCTGTCTCTACACAATTCCTCAAAGGCCCGCACCGTCAACGCCCGCAGCCAGTTGATTCGGGGACGTATCCCAGCAGATTGATCTTTGAGGTGTCGTTGATGACGCAAAGGGGAAGTGCTGATCCTCACGCCGGTCTGCACGAGAGTGGACCGGCCGAGACAGGCGTTCCTGTTCGCATTGCCTTCTGCATTACGGATCTGGATCGAGGTGGAGCCGAGCGGGCGCTGGTTCAACTGGCCTGCCATCTTGACCGGACCCAGTGGGAACCCCACGTGATCTGTCTGGGACCCCGTGGTGTGCTGGTCGATGAACTCGAAGCCGCCGGAATCACCGTGGTGTGCCTGGGGGCGCGTGGCTTCGGCAGCACCCCTTGCGTGTTGTGGCAGTTGGTGAAGGAACTGCGCCGATTCAAACCTGCGATCGTGCAGACGTTTTTGTTTCACGCGAACATCCTGGGGCGTATCGCGGCCCGAATTGCAGGCAGTCAAATCGTCGTCTCGGGGATTCGCGTCGCGGAACGTCGCAATCGCTGGCATGGCTGGATCGATCGCTGGACGAACTTTCTCGTGCAGACCAACGTCTGCGTCAGTCGCGGGGTGGCGGAATTTTCGGCCGCTCAAGGGGGACTCTCTCCTCGGAAACTCGTCGTCATTCCCAACGCGGTTGAGGCAGACAAGTTTAAGGGTATCCCCGCCGCCGACCTCACGAAGTTGGGTATCCCTGCGTCGAGTCGCGTCTGCATTTCCGTCGGACGACTGGAAAGTCAGAAAGGATTCGATGTTCTCGTGGACGCGATCGCGCGGATAAAGCCCCTCCCTGCGGATGTCTACTTCCTGATCGTGGGTGATGGACCGGATGCAGATCGTTTGGGGCAGCAAGTCGAGCAACTGGAGCTAGAGCGGCAGATTCGCTTCCTGGGGCGACGTGACGACGTTCCAGAGCTTCTCGCGGCCTCACAGCTGTTCATTCTGTCATCCCGGTGGGAAGGGATGCCAAACGTCGTTCTGGAGGCGATGGCAGCGGGCCTGCCAGTGGTCGCGACGGAGGTTGAGGGGATTGCTGAGCTGATCCAGGATGGCGTCAACGGAGTCACCGTGCGGCCGGGTGAAGCCCCCCCGTTAGCGGCAGCGATCGAGTCCTGTCTGGCCCGCCCCGAGTTCCTTGCCAGTGCGGGACGTGAGTCGCAACACATGATTCAGAAGAGGTTTACGCCATCAGTGGCAGTCTCTTCCTACGCTCAAATCTACCGCGAGTTGCTTGAACGATCCCCGATTTAGCTCGCGCTCAAATTTTTCCCAAAATCGTAAGTCCAATACGGAGAAAGGGTCTAGGAACGGCTCTGGAGTGCCGACGGACCGGCGCGTCTGTTTCTTGCTTGAACAACAGAAAAGCCTTGCTACATTTGGGCCACCGTGGGGACGAGTGGGGAAGAATGGTGACGAATGGCACTAACGGGGACATATCTCCGCACGCTGGATGAAAAACGTCGCCTCGCGGTTCCCAAACGCGTTAAGGATGATTTTGCGGAAGAAAATCTTGAGAGTCTGATTGTCGCGCCTGGTACGGAGAAGTCGCTGGTGGTCTACTCGCCCAAAAGCTTCGATCAATATGCAGCGAGGCTGTCGGGCGCTCCCGAGCACCAGCGATATATGCGGCTGTTTTACTCGTCTGCCGAGCGATTGGAGTTCGACAGTCAAAGTCGGATTCGGATTCCGGACCGGCTGGCCGATTATGCCGGACTGAAGCGCGATGTCTATCTGCTGGGTGTTCAGGACCACGCGGAATTGTGGGACAAGGAAGCATGGGAAGCGTTCATTAACACGCATTCACCTGAATTTGATCAACTCGCCTTGAAGGCGATGTCGTAGATTGGAAGGGCACGAAGAATCCCGCTGGCTACCGGGCTATGCGGAGCGGTCAGACATGAGGTCGGCCACGGAAGGATGTGACGAGAACGCGCGGCAGCATCGCGTCACAGGTCATTCGCCCAATCCTGGCGCAGCCGCCGGGCGGAATGGATTCCGCCCGCGGCGAGTGACTCTCTCTCGCACGACCAACGTCCGAATCCATTTCCTGAATGAGATGGACGCCGTGCTCTCTCCTTAATGGTCGGTTGTTTCTCTTCCATCCCGCGTAACCGCTGGTGACTCGCTGTGACGGTCGCTGCTGGGTTTGGTGACCTGAAATCATTCTTTAGTTCAGATTTCGTGGGCCGGATGCAGAGAGCTCTCGACCATGAAGCGCTGATGGCACCGCGCCAACCAGGGGAGCAGCAAGAGCCCCTGACTCGCCGGAGCGGTTCGTGGTCGTTGTGCATTCCGGAAGACTGTGTAAGTCTGTCACCAGTTGCCATCTCCGCTCAACTCATACTTGTCGCAGAAGTGGGAGGCCAACCAGAATTGCGGCGGGGTTGCGCTTCGATTTTACCTCGGTGATTGCACGCAGGTTGATTTGCGGTTTGTGGGATCTATTATTTTATCTGTCACCGGAAGCGCCGCCGTTGTAAAGATCCCTTTCTCCTGACAATGGAATGTGATCCCCTGCTCGACCAATTGAAAACCGCTACCCGGCAACTCCACAACCGATTGGAGGCGCGGGTTGATATTCTGAATCGACTCGGTTCCCTGCAGGCGTACCAGCAACTGGTGGCGGCCTTCTACGGGTTTTATGTCCCGATTGAAAAGCGACTCGATGGAGTTGGACTGAAACAAGTCGGGCTCGATCTCGCTTCTCGATGCAAGGTCCCGCTGTTACTCGCCGATCTCCGTTTATGGACGATCGATGCGGATTGCCTGCCCTGCGCCGTGGCTCTGCCGGAATTGAACTCCGTCCCGCAAAACCTGGGATGCCTCTACGTTCTGGAAGGTTCCACCCTCGGTAGTCAGATCATCAAGCGACTGCTGTTTCAGCATCTGGGTGTCGATGAAACCAATGGGGGGGCATTCTTCAACGCGTACGGAGACCGCGTGAGGCTGATGTGGGATCAGTTTCGGCAAGTGGTGACTCAGTTTGCCGCGGAAAATCCCCAGCACAGTGACGAGATGGTGACAGCGGCGCAGCAGACCTTTATTCAACTCGAACGATGGTTTGATCAGACGCTCGATCGATCAGACACGGTTCGACAGACTGGCGACGATCGTCAGTAGCTCTTCCTGTTCGACGGGCTTGGCGACGTGGGCCTGGAACCCCGCCAGCAATGCCCGTCGGCGGTCATCGCCGCGGGCGTAAGCGGTCAACGCGACGGCAGGTGTTTTCTCTCGCTTCAATTGAGCTTCAAGTGCACGCCATTGTCGAATGAATTCAAAGCCATCTTTGCCTGGCATTCCGATGTCCGAGATGATCACGTCGAATTTCTGCGTCCGCAGAACGTCGAGCGCTTCCTCGGCCGAGGAACAGGTTTTCACTTCGCATTTTCTCTCGACCAGCACCTGCCGCAACAAATTCCGCGCATCTTCATCGTCGTCGATTTCGAGAATCCGCAGTCCCGACAGGTCGAACCCGTTCGAGGTGGCAGTCCCCTCCTGTGAGGCATCTTTATCGTTTGGCGGTAATTCCGGGGCATGGATCGCCCGTATCGGCAACGAGACCGTGAAGACCGACCCCATGTTTTCGCCGCGGCTATAGGCGCGCACATTGCCCCCATGGAGTTCCACAAGGCTGCGAACAATCGACAGGCCCAGGCCAAGCCCCCCGTGCACTCGCGAGGTCGACGATTCTGCCTGGCGAAAGCGGTCGAAAACATAGGGTAAAAACGCATGATCAATTCCCTGTCCCGTATCCGAAACGGATACTTCGACGTGAGAGTTGATCTGCTGGAGGTGAACCTGGACCAAGCCTCCGCGAGGTGTAAACTTCACCGCGTTGGAAAGCAGGTTCCAGATCACCTGCTGCAATCGATGGGGGTCACCTGTCGTACGCAAGTTGTTCAGCGGATCGATCGATGCCACAATTCTCACCCCTTTCGCACTGGCCGTCAGCCGTACCGTGTCCAGCGCCGAGTACACGATTGAAGGGAGATGCGTGTCCTGAAGGTCGAGTCGCAGCTTCCCTGAGATCACGCGACTCATGTCGAGTAGATCCTCGATCATCTGGGCCTGAGCTTTCGCATTTCGTTCGATGACTTCGATGCCATTGGAAACGTCGGTGGGAAGCTGGGACTGCCGTTTGAGTAGTTGTGAGTAGCCGAGTATGGCATTGAGCGGAGTTCGTAACTCATGGGACAGAGTGGCAACGAAATCATCCTTCATCTGACTGACTCGTTCACTCTCGGTGCGTGCAGAACGTTCTGCCTGCAGTGCCTTTTCTCGCTCTTCACTGGCGAGTCTCAGATCCGTATTCGATGCAACAATGATTTCCGTCCGCCGAATCATTTCGGAAACCAGCTCTTCCCTCAATCGGCGTACGGCGTCCACTTCCACTTCCGTCCAAGGCATACTTCGCCCTCGGACGATTTCCTTCCAGAGCGAAAATGATCCGCGCGGGCTGAGTCGCACATCATCGCCCGAGCCCTTGGTAACACTCTTTCTGGGGTCTCCCGCCCATTCCACATTTCGCTCTTTTTCCGCGCGAAACCAGAAGATTTGATGAGCTCGAGAACGCGACAGAGAAATCGAGAGGAATCCGGCCGCGACATTCCCCAGGAGTGCCGATCCGAAGACGGTTTCCAGTCCATCCGTCGCGTAAAGTGGGTCTTCAAACTTCTGCTGGACGACCCATTTCGAGAGTTGCTTGAGGACTTCCTCGCTTGGAGTATTGCCTAGTCGGACGATGCGGTCGTTCAGAATCAGGGCGGTACCGTCCGAAGGAATCAGTGCCAGAAGATCTGGTTGCCGATCAACAAGGGCCGCGGCGATGTCTTCTGTCTGCTCGACATTGACCATCATCGCTTCGATGATCTTTTCAGCATTTTGCTGATAGATTTTTTTCTCGCGGTCTTCTGCTGCGGCGAGAGATAATGACATGACCTGACCCAGCAATTCACAGGCGGTTCGGACGTCGTAGGGAACGTATCTCGGTGAGTAGTGGTGGCAGGCAATCAGACCCCAGAGTTTCCCGTCTCGAATCAGCGAGACTGACATGGTTGCTGCGACCCCCATATTCCTCAGGTATTCCAGATGGATGGGGGACACGCTGCGCAGTACGGAGAAACTCATGTCGAGCGGTTGCTGATCGGGCAACGTAGAGTCCGAGATGACAGGGACCGGAACGTAGTCGCGGTCGGCGATAAATCGCAACCAGTTTCGGGTGTAGAGCTCGCGGGCCTGCCTGGGGATGTCTGAGGCTGGGTAGTGCAAACCGAGGAACGGTTCCAGATTGTCTCTTTTTGTCTCTGCAATCACCTGACCATTCCAGTCGTCGTCAAAGCGATAGGCCATCACCCGATCAAAACCGCTGATCAGCCGAACTTGTTCAGCACACAACTGACAAAGCGCAGTGACGGAAGTCACTTCTCGCATTCGCGCGATCGCCGATTGGACGAGCCGATAAAGCTCAGGGGTCGAGTGATCGCGGTGACCCGCATTCGGTTCGAGTTCCAGGAACAGGTACTCACCACTTCGATGAGCGATTGCATCAAAGAATCGGGGAGAAGGACTGACCGGGCCGTCCAGCTGCACGGTCACCATGTACTGAGGGAGGGAACCGGCCTTGTCGCTGGATAACTGTTGTGAGTACTCGGCCCGTTTTTCCGCAGGAAAGAGATCGGTCAATCCGCTTCCCAGCACCTTTTCAGGCGGTACGCCGCAATGTTCGAGAAAATTGGCGCTCACATGGGTGACTCTCATCGTCTCTGCCAACGCTGCGATGAAAACGCCATGCGGCTGGATAGCGCCGGGTTGATGTATCGGCTCACGATCACAGTTGGTCAAATTGAGGTCATTTGGGTTCATAAGCTGCCCGTGACGTGGAACGAAGGGTTCACCCCTATCTTATGATGGCGGCACCGTGACTGCATGGAAGCGGGGGCAAACGGAATTGAAGCAACTCGCGCGCCACTGAGAGCCAGCGGGCAGATTCATTCTGCTTCCAGGCCCAGGAGCGCTTCCGCGCATTCCCGTTTTACGCGAAAAGCCTACTTCACCGCTTCATTCAAAGCCTCCTTCACTCGAAACATCTCGAGCTGAAGACGTCCCTGCAGAGTGAGTTATCTGGAATTGCTGGACTGCATTCTGTGTGATCTTCTTCGACGAGACGGCTTGGCGCGTCGGTTGGATCACGGTGGGGCTTCGAAACGGAGAAACCGTAGATGCGGAAGACGCGGGAATGCCTCTGAAATTGTGTGACACGGGATCGATCAACCACAGCGCGTGGTAAAACGTTCAGCCAGCACGTTGTCGTTCCAACGGTACCCATAGACCGGGGGTTTTCATAAGATCTGCAAGACTCAATTTCTTTTCTGCCATGCGAGACTTCTGAAGATGAACTTGAACAAATCCCTGTTTGCGATCGCGACCGGCGTTCTGT
>NZ_DASWWZ010000303.1:0-5203 GCF_036405755.1 Schlesneria sp. | reverse complement strand
CAGCGGCCCCTTCAGCGCTTTCAGGTACGGAGCGCCACCGATATCGGCAGGGAACAGCTTGACGATGTCGGCGCCCGCTTCCCATGCCGTCATGATTTCGGTCGGCGTATAGGCCCCCGGCATGACGAGTTTGTCGTAACGCATCCCCAGCTTGATGATCTCAACATTCACGCAGGGCGAAACCAGAAACTCAGCCCCCGCCAGAATCGCCACACGTGCCGTTTCAGGATCGAGTACCGTTCCGGCACCCAGCAGGATTTTGTTGCCCAGTTCTTTACGAACGGCAGAAATCACGTCGACCACGCCGGGGGTGGTGAACGTCACCTCAATCACGTCGATTCCCCCTTCGTAAAGGGCCTTTGCAACACTGACAAGTTGCTCGCCGGACTGGGCGCGAATAATCGCCACGATGCCACTCTTCAAGACACGCTGCAAATCTTCATGACGACTCATTCGTCGAAACCTTTCGATGACACTGAAAGAACGGGTAAGTGTGAAAATCGCCTCGAACGTGTAAGCGAAACCGATGGTCCGCGCGGCAGGCCCGGCCGATGCCCTCTGGAGAACAGCCATTCAAGGCATGGAAGAAGAAATCGACGACGTATTCAAGCGCGCGCAGAGAACTTTTCCGCGAACTCCAGAATCCACTGATCGACGACGTCGCAAAACCCTTCGACGTCGACCTGAGCGAGTTGCTGAAAGTGCGAGCGGCTCAGAACTTCCTTATTTCGGATTGCCCCGCGTGCCACCAGTTCGAGAATGCGAGTCGGCGAATAGGGGCGGACCAGCATTTCGATATGACTGTAAAAGTGGACGAGTCCTTTGGTACCGGCAGGTCCTGGCGCCAGATCATCACGACGGATGCGAGCGCCCCAGCCGTCGGCGGACATCAAAGGCTCGTAGTCAAAGCCGGGGAAATAGTCTGCCAGCTTACGCAGCCCCGCTTCGACGTGTTCAGAAAGTTCCAGGCGTGACTTGGAGTGGATATTGCGACATTCCTCTTCCGTCATTGCCCGCAGGGCCTGCTCGCGGCTCTCGGCTTCTCGCTGGCGCTGCCCGCGTTCAATTGCACGTTCAAGTCGTTGATCAAAGTTCATGAATATTTCTCACGGCCGTTGAATACGTCGCGTCGAGCCTGTCTTCGATCTGCCATCCCGGCACACGTGCAATGATATCCTTATCAGTCAAAGACTGTCTGCCAGAACGAGAAAACCGTCATCGGCGACTCCTGCCACACTGATGCCACACTGACACACATCATCGCATCAGCAGAAAAAGCGATTCAAAACGGTTAACTGACAAACTTTGCCGACGATGACGAATCAATCGATTCAAAATTCCAGTTCACCGGGCGTCTGCACGATTCTATTCCACCGGACCGCAACTTTGAACCATGTCCCAGCGGGAAATCCCGTTCAGGACGCGAGACTGGACCTGTAGACCTTTCAAATCTACAACTGTTGATGGGGAGACGTGCGGCTTTTGTGTAATCGCTACAACAGCGAACGGCAGCTTATGCCAGGAATGGGGATGGAAACCCGGAATCAGTGGTGTTAAGACAATAGGCACAGATGTTGCTTCATCAAAGCTCGGCTGAAAGCAGAATGGCTTCGCAGTCGAAGAACGATGAGGACGGTACTTGATGGCTCCCGGTAGTTGATGGCTTCAGAGTGCACTTGAAGACAAGTGGCCGAAGAAGAAGTTGGACCTGTACTAGCAGGGCCAATGGCGTGAGGATGGCCATGATCGATTGGAACCGATGGCAGAATTATCAGCAGGCGATGAGCCCTCTCAGTTGGGCGATCGTCGGGCTGGTAGTGTTGGGATCGATCTGGCTGATTGTTTGGATCAGGTCATACTTTCGCGATGATGCCGACAATGCGGATGAGACACTGGAAATGCTCACACAGTTCCGCGAATTGCATCAGGAGGGTGGCCTCTCAGACGATGAGTTCCGATTAATCAGGAGCCGTCTTGCACTGACTGCGAAACAGGCATTACAGGCAAGACACGAACCAAGCGCAGTTCCCGCCGAAACTGGATTACCAGGATTTTTGGAGACGAAGCTCGACATCCCTCTGGACGCGCCGGAATCGACTGCAATCGTAAAGCCAGAGGATGCTCCCTCAGAAATGATGGATAAGGAAGCCCAATAGCATGCAAATCCCAATTGCAAAGCCAGGCCAGGGACGCGCCGCCAGCTTTCACCACTGTGTCACTCACTGAAGAAGTTCAATCGGCAGCGTTGAAGGATAGCTGATGGCCTCAGGACGCGATTTTATGTCGACCGGCAAGCGCGGTGCGACCGGTAAAAAAAATGCAAACTGTTCGTTCTGTCGAAAGAGCTACCGCGAAGTCGGTCCGCTCGTCGAGGGACCGGACGAAGTTTACATCTGCGGTGAATGTATTGAACTGTGCCAGAATATTCTGGACCAGGAAAAACGTCGCCGTGGCGGATCGACCAAACTGTTCAACCGCGTTCCCACCCCTCGGGAAATTACGGAACACTTGAATCAGTATGTCATCGGTCAGGACCGCACCAAAAAACTGCTTTCCGTAGCGGTCCACAACCACTACAAGCGGCTGATGGCCACGGCTGACGTGGACAACGATATCGAAATCGAAAAGTCGAACATTCTGCTGATCGGCCCCACCGGTTCGGGTAAGACGCTGATGGCAAGAACGCTTGCCCGTCTGCTCCAGGTCCCCTTCGCCATCGGCGATGCGACGACCCTGACCGAAGCTGGCTACGTCGGGGAAGACGTCGAAAACCTGTTGCTGAAGCTTCTGCACGCGGCTGACTTCGATATTGAATCAGCACAGCGAGGAATCGTCTTCATCGACGAGATCGACAAGATCGGCAAGACGTCCCAAAACGTCTCGATCACTCGCGATGTCTCTGGTGAAGGGGTTCAGCAAGCCCTGCTCAAGATGCTCGAAGGGACCGTCGCGAACGTGCCGCCACAAGGGGGCCGTAAGCACCCAGAACAGCAGTACATCCAGATCGATACCACGAACATCCTCTTCATCTGCGGGGGGACATTCGTCGGCCTGGAAGACATCATCGCGAAACGGATGGGGAAACGAACCATCGGTTTTGGTGCCTCGGGAACCGCGATCCACGAAGATGCACGGACTCGCTCCGGAAAGCTGCTCAGTCAGGCCTGTACCGATGACATTATCGAATACGGCATGATTCCTGAGCTTGTCGGGCGACTCCCCGTCGTCAGCGCTCTTCTGCCACTCGAAGAAGAAGACCTCGTTAAGATCCTGGTCGAACCCAAGAATTCGCTGGTCAAGCAATACCAGAAGTTCTTCCAGATGGAGAACGCCGAGCTCGAGTTCACCTCAGACGCACTCCGCGAAATTGCCCGCATCGCGAAGGAAAAGGATACGGGAGCACGCGGACTTCGATCGGTCGTGGAAGACTCGATGTTCGAAGTCATGTACGACCTTCCTGATCAGGCGGCTGGCAAGAAGTACGTGCTGACACCCGAAGTCATTCGTGGTGAAACCCGACTTCGTCCGCTCGATGATTCCGCCACCGCGGCGTGATCAGCCGATCACTCGGAAAGCACAAGCAGCCCTGACTCTCAGTCAGGGCTGCTTTTTTTATGAACGACTTCGACTTCCGGTCAGCCTTCTACGTCGTCCCTGTTCTTGAGTCGTCCCTGTTCTTGAAGGGACGCATGCCGAATATCAGCGAGTTCCCTTCAACTGAACTGGCTGCAAACTGCGAACAGTAATCGTGTCGGCGTTCCAGTCGTCACGGTGGGCTCGCGGACCAATAATTCCCATCGCACGTCCCACATGCCTGTTCAAGTCGACTCCAGGGGCTGGCTGAAGGTAGGCGAGAAAGCGTCCATCCGGAGCGATCAGAACATACTGCGGCCCACCGGGAAAGGTTTTGGCCATCTTCTGAACGATCCCCGCACCATCGAAGGCAGGAGCACCATTCCCTTGCGGTGGCGCCGGACGCTGAGGTTGCGGCTGTGCCTGCGGTTGCGGTTGCGGTTGTAATTGCGGCTGCGGCTGCGGCTGAGCCTGGGGTTGTTGCGGAATTGGCTGAATCGGAGGAACGTTCTGCGGTGGAGCGGTATTAGGAATCTGGCGCGGGACAGTGGGAGACTGCAGAGCAAGCAGTTCCGCGTCTCGCTGTCGGGTCTCCTCGGACAGCCGTGTGAACTCAAGATAGTTCTTGTGGATTTCACGATAACGTTTGACGGCATCGAGACGAGATCCGATCGTCGCCGTCATGGAGGGCATTCCCGTCTCCCCATCGAGGCGTCGATACTGCTCGTCGAGAGAATCAAGATTCCATTGAGTCGGTTCCTGACGGATCATGTCCCGAAACTGATTGTCGATTTCTTCAAGTTGTTTCCGTGCTACAGCAAGTTGCTCTGCATCGGGTCCGGTCTTTCGAACGCCACTGTTTTCCACGCCGTCCGTATCCGTCGAACCCGCTGAGTCTCGCTCTTCACGACGGATGGGGCCAGTCGAAATGGGCCGGGCGAACGCATCTTCGGCGAGATTCGCGACGGGCCCTGAGGGCTTCTTGCGCGGCGATTGGGGCGCAGGGAAGGGCTCTGTCCGAATTGCATCCGCAGGCACAATCGATTTGCGCGCGATCCACCGCCATTCGCGTTTCACCGGGCTGATCTTGTACATCAGCCGCATGGTGTCATCGAAGCGAAATTCTTTCTCACCCAGAATTTCGACGGCATCGCCCTTGGAGAGATGAGCCTGGACGGTCATGAATTCGTCTGGCTTCACGTTGCTGCCAATGTGAACGACAACATCGTTGGCCTTCAGCACGCCACTTTGCGGCCCACTTTTTTGCACGTACTCGGCTCGGATCCAACTGAAACTTCCCGGAGGGGGTGCAATCATGCACCAACCGCCCGGATCATGGCGGTGTACCATGACCCGATCACCCTTCCGCAATTTGTCGGTTGGATAGAACTTCGGGCCGGGTCCGCTCCAGACACTCTCGCCGTCCTCTGCATCCACGATCGCTTCATAAGGAAACTTACGCTCTTCAGATTGCAGCGGCGTACTGCCCGCAAACAGAGTAGCGCAAGCAATCAGCAACAGAAAACGCATCGGCGAGGCCTCCGTGCCGAATCGATCGAAACTTTGAATCCAGATCAACAAGCTGGGTCGAGCGCGAATTACATGTCCAATAGAATACGACACTCGGAAT
>NZ_DASWWZ010000302.1:0-11354 GCF_036405755.1 Schlesneria sp. | reverse complement strand
TGCCATCATGACCTGCGAACACGAGAACTCGATCAGCATCTGATCTCGGAACATCGATATCTCCCCATCGATGGTAAGCTGCTGCCGTTTGGCCAGGCACTCACCCGTCTTTGGTCTCGCGTGATGCAGCAGTTCGATGAGGTGGCTCTCAATGAGCTTACCAGCCACTTGCAACAGCGGCAGGCACAGCATGTCGTTGCGGCCTTTGCCACGGCATTAACGCAGCAGGTGGTATTCATGCTGCAGGCGCAGGCAGCGCTGCAAATGCAGGAACAGAGACAGACATGGCTCGGCCGACTGAGTCAATGTCTTCATCCCAATCAAATCGCACGGTCGGCCTGCTGGACCTTGTTGGCGCACGATGATGCCCGAATTCGTGAACTGGCCCGCAGTACGGTGGTCTTGTCTGCCGTGACGCGGCTGGTTGGTGAGCATGTGACCCCTGCGGCCTTTCGTGCCACGGTCGACGGACTCGTTCCGCTCGCTGCGGTCCACGAGCGAATCGACGCTTGCCGCCAGCTGATAGAACTGGGAGCCAATCAATTCGCCGGAGAACAGTGCGAAAAAGAACTCGAACTGGAACGCCTGATCGACTGCCCTGAATGTGGAACTTCGTTTCCCAAAAGAGATCTGGCAAGTCACCGGCGGCAGGTGCACCAGGTCTATGAATGGGAAGGAACACGGTATCAGTGGGAAACGCTGGTGCCAGTCTTGCTGAACCGGACAGTCGCAGTGGAAGGGGACGCATTTGCTGCCCGAACGCTCGCCGAAGTCTTCCTGGAAAAATATGGTAACGACGCCTCGAGCCAACTCCATCAAAGCCTGCATGATCAACTCCATAAATCCCGATCAGCCGCTGAACTCCGCGAACTCATATCCGGAGTCGCGACAGCGCTTGGTGGCCTGTCCACCGCATCACACCTTTCCCACGACTTCCTCAACGAGATGAACCTCACCAGTCAGATAGCGGGCCTGGCCATCTTCTCCAGCCTGCATGATGATCCGCCGGGTCCCCTCGTCTCCCTGGCCACCAGCCGGATTGGCGACAGGAAAATTCCGTTCACCATCGGGCAGCAGGCTGCAATCCGGTTACTCAAAACAACCGGCGTCGATTCCGATGTAATACACCGGGCACTCATGGCTTTCGCATCGCGAGCCGACGACGGTCTGAAGGGGATCGAACTCCTGCGTACGTTGGAACAATGGGTTGGTCCGTCCAAAGCCGTCGACGCTGTCTGTCATGATCTGGCCTCAAGAATTCGGATGAGGTGCCCGCGATGCGATGTCGTCATGACTCCCCCCGACCTCGCGCGTCACGTCCGCACAGAGCACGGAATGATTCTCGAGGGACGATCCGTTCGTCAGCCCTGGTCAGTGATTCTGGAATGCCTGGATGAATATGCAGAGCACTCGAATCCTGATTTCCTCGAGCGTGCCGAAGAACTCGCTGACTTTATGTCCCCTCGAAAAGGCCGCGTCCGTTTATGGCGTGAGGCATTGCGAAGGGGGATCGCGCCCCCACACTATCGTCAACAGATGCTCGACTCGGTCAGCAGAACAAACGACAGCCTCTGTCCGGAATGTTGGGAAACGCTTTCTTCCGGCGAGACGGGCGGAAGTGAACTCCAGATCGATCCGCGAGGCGATCTCAAATCGAATCTCATTTCGCTCTATCAACTTGGTGTCCCGGGCATCTGGGGAAGCGTGGAGATCACTCCGTGGAACGGACCGGTCCCTCACTGGTCCCTCACCACACTGGCTGCAGCGATGGCCGTGGGACTGCTGTTCCTGATCCCTGCGGGGTTGTGCGGTCTGTTGGTTCTGGGGGGTAATGCGTCCGCCAGATTGCCCGCGATGTTGACGGGAATCGCAGGACTGATCAGTGCCATGGCCGTGCTGTTGTTCTATCGACCTCGATCGTCGATACCACTGGATGTGGCGTGGGAGTACGTTGTCCCTGCATTGCTGGAATCCGAAACCGAATCGATCAACCCGGCCCACTCGACCTTCATCGCAGACCTTTGCCGGGCGAGTGTCGATCAGGGGACTCCACAGCTTCGGCAGAAGACCTTGGTCAGGGCAATCGAGTTGATCCAGTCGCAGGTAAGGAAGGGGAGTCTGCCGATCTCCCACCTCGTCGAATTGTGGATACTTCGGTTGGAAGATGCGCTGTATCAGAAACGTCACTCCGGGGAAGTTGAATCTGTTTTGAATGAGATGCTGGCAGAAATGGTGAAAGGCGACCTGCCAGTCCAGCTTGATGCGCGAGCAAAGCGACTGATTTCCCGACTCAATGTGGAAGTCGTTGTCGGGGGATTGTGGCATTTCATCGTTAAAGCCCGCGCGGTCGGCCTGAATGCCGTGGACCTCATCGAGTTGTGCCAGAACTCAACCACTCTGACAGCATTGTTGACCCGGCTCACCATTCGCCCCCACGAGCTTGCGTATTTTGTCGCCCTTACCGAAATGGAAAAAGTAGGCAAATTGCCCGTTGGGCTGATCCCTGCGAGAAAGCTGAAACCAGGCAGCAGGGATGTCCTCACAGAATACCCCAATCTGCTGGCGAGAACGGAACTTGTCGGGCGCTCATCCGATCATGATGCAGTGTTGTTATGCCCTAATGAACTGATATTCAGAGACCGGAGATTTACGAGCTGTCCCGATGCAACAGTGCAAAAGAAGTATCAATTCGTTCAGACAGGATGGACTTACCAGCGCAAAGACGGGGGCCCCGATCTGCGGTATTCAAAGAATCCTCCTACGGGTTATGACAATCTTATCGGTTATCACCTTTGTGTCGGTAATCAGACTTGGAGCTATAAGGCAGACCCTGAGCCGCTGGCGGCCAGACTCAGGACATTGGGCCGCTTTGTTTTTGGCGATCTCCCGATTCTGGCAGAAAAATTGCAGCGGGAATCCGTTTCGCCCCGGGTTTTGCGTCTGCTCGCCGGCCATAGCGTCCGCTGTCCGCGCTGCAGGACTGCGCTCGTCTATCAAAAGGGCGCAGTTTCCGACCGAACAACAGAACCGGTACCCTTTCTTGAACAGGAAGAACTTGTCTAAATTTAGGATCCGACGCGTCTCATCGTCGCATCAACAATGTATGATAAGGACGTCGGAAGAGACGAAGAACCTTGATCGAAGGCCAGTTGAAGCAGCATTGCCACGACGACTGGTCCCTGACAAAGGGAATTCAGGCAAGTCGAATAGGAGCCAACCGGTGAGTCATACCCACCCAGCCTGAAAAACCGGGCCAGGGGGGTGACTCAGTCGAAGTTCGCTCAAAAAATGGTTAGAAGTTCCCATATCGATATTTGTTTGTGCCAGATCTGCGGGGGAATGTTATCCGTGTCGAACACGCATCCATCAGTCATGATCTCGACTTGTCTGGGGGCAATGTGCGGGTTGATGTTATCCGCCGTGGCCCTGGCTCAAGAGACCGCTCCTGCGGCGGTTGCTCCTGCGACAGAGACCCCTTCGGCACCCATCCGATTTGACCTGCAGGCGTTGGCGAATCCTCCTGCTGTTTTTCCCGCTGACGACCTTCAGGTCGAGGGGGTCAAAGCCTTCTACTATCAGGGGTTGAACTACAACCAGCGACCGACCCGCGTGTTCGCCTACTACGGCGTCCCCGCGAAAAAAGAAGATTCGCATGATACTCGGTTGCCCGCCATCGTTTTGATCCATGGAGGAGGGGGCACCGCCTTCGACCGCTGGGTGAAACTCTGGAACTCGCGCGGTTACGCTGCCATCGCGATGGATCTGTGCGGATGTGTTCCGGTTGGAACCTATGGCAACTGGAAACGTCATGACGATGGTGGTCCTGCAGGATGGGATGCCAGTTTCAACCAGTTAGAAACGCCCGTCGAAGATCAATGGACTTATCAGGCGACCAGCGCGGTCGTCCTTGCTCACTCGCTGCTCCGCTCGTTCCCTGAAGTGGACCCGGATCGAATTGGAGTTACCGGGATCTCGTGGGGTGGCTATTTGACCTGCATCGTGGCAGGGGTCGACTCCCGCTTCAAATTTGCTGCTCCCGTCTACGGCTGTGGTTTCCTCGGGGAAAATTCAGCCTGGCTACCCGCCTTTGAAAAGCTCGGTCCTGAAAAAGCGGGACTCTGGCTGCGACAATGGGACCCCTCGGTCTACCTTCCCCAGGCAGAAATGCCGATGCTGTGGGTGAATGGAACCAATGATTTTGCTTACCCGATGGATTCATGGCAGAAGTCTTACCGCCTGCCAAAAGGAAACCGTGATCTGTCCCTTCGCGTGCGAATGCCGCATGGTCACGGCCCCGCAGGCGAAAACCCCGAAGAGATTCACGTCTTCGCCAATTCCATTCTGAAACACGGCCAACCACTGGCCCGCATCACTGCCCAGGGTCAGGCCAACAATAATGAGATCTGGGCAACCTACAAGTCCGATGTTCCAATCACCAAAGCCGAATTGAACTATTCCGTCGATACAGGACGGTGGCAGGAGCGCAAATGGGAGACGCTCGCCGCAGAAATCGATACCGCCACCGGCCGTGTCTTTGCCCAAATTCCTGCCGAGGCAAAAGTCTACTACCTGAACCTGTTCGACGACCGCAACTGTGCCGTCAGTACTCAGCACATCGTCAGGTAATGGGCCTCGGACCCATTGCCAGCGTTCTTGACGATGAGGCCGTCAATACCGCCCCTGTTTGCTCATCTGCTTTGGCTGAGTCGTCAGAGAAGTTGAGCTTCGTTAATCAGATATCCCCTCGCGGCTTGTCCCGGCAGCAGTCCAGTCAACAAGGGCATCATTGGACGACTGTTGCAAACGCCTAATCAGGCGATGAACGCGACTGCTCTACTGGGTTGGAGCGTTTACCGAGAATTCCCAACCAGATCCGCTCCTTCTCGTCGCTGGTCCGGTACTGGCATTGCCGGGAGTCAGTCTGGCGGGAGCCGCCCGTGGACCGCGATGGCGACCAAATGGTCCGGAAGAGTTGGCTATTGGCCGATGCACGTACCCGGGCACGTACTCAGTGCAGACCCGACCGCTTGACCATTCCTCCCTGAACATCAGACAGGGATGTCGTCACCACGAATGCCGACGGATCGACATCAAATATGATGGCCTTCACCTTACCAATCTCAAGTCGCGTCACCACGCAATAGAGGATTTCCTGATCGGCACCGCTTTTCCCCCCGCGGGCCTTATAGATCGTCACCCCACGTCCAAGTTCATCCATGATCCGGATACGAATCGGGGAACTCTGCTCAGACACAATCGTCAAGGCCGTGTATTGCTCGATGCCGTAAATAATGAAATCCAGCGTTTTCGCTGCTGAGACATACGTCAGAATCGAGAAGAGCGCCTTCTCGACACCCAGCACAAACATCGCCACGAAAAAGATGACGACATTGATCGCCAGAATAATGTCCCCCACCCGGAACAGGTGACTCTTCTTACTGATCAGCAGGGCCGCGATTTCGGTTCCGTCCAGCACCGCGCCACCGCGAATCGCCAGACCAATTCCTGCCCCGATGAAGAAACCGCCAAACACGGCCGTGAGCAGATGGTCTTCTGTGACATCAGGAAAATGCACCACCTGCAACATCAATGCGAGCAGACCGATCGCACACGTACTTCGAAACGCGAAGGCGAGTCCGACCTGACGATACCCCATTGCGATGAACGGGAAATTGATGACGGGCAACAGAACGGAAAGTGATTGTCCGGTCGACTTCGCCAGCAACATTGAGATACCGGTCACCCCACCGTCGATGAAATCGCTCGGCATCAGGAAGCCATGTAAGCCCATTGCCGCAGAAAGTGCCCCGAGCACGATGAGAGCCAGATTGCGAATTTCCCGCAGCTGCCGTTTCTGGATGACGAATCGCGCTGAATCGAGCAGTCGTTCCTGAAGAGTCGAAAGCAGGTCGCGGAACGTACTTGGCATAGATTCTGATTCGGTCTTCCAGAGTGACAAAAGACAAGGAATAAGCGGTATAACTGTGTTGTCTGAAATTGGGAAGTGTTGCTAGCCGAAACTCCCCGAAAACACCTTCTTTTCGCGTGCGGAGCTCATCCCTCGTAGGGAGCAACACTCCATTGGACGTCCATCTTCCCATCCTTCCTATGCATTGGAACGTGATGCCGGGAACACTCAATCCTGAGATTTGCGCAAGCTAAAGCACAGATAGGTTTGTTTTCTGAGCAGGGTTAACAGGACTCAACAGGAAAGGGCCCGGTGACCTCGACGAATCAAGAGGAAGTGTGACGCGTCACGTCGCTCCGGATCTTGACACACTGCTCCCACCTATTTCCGACCCGCTTACCAACCACACGAGACTGCTCCTCGCTCTGCGCTCTCCCTTCAAACCCGCCGACCGACAAGCCCCGACGAACGAAGCAGCAACCAGCTTCCCTGTCACCTCTCTGCTCATCACTTTTATGGTCCGACGGGAGCGGGCCACTAAAGGTCGACTTCCCGTGGGTCGTGCCTCTAGTCAACCACTTCGGCCCAGATCGCCAACTCCACTGCCGCGTTCATCGGCAGTTCATTCGATCCCACCGCAATACGTGTATGTTTTCCCGCTTCGCCAAAAACTTGAATGAGCAGTTCCGAAGCCCCATTGATCACTTGAGGCTGACGGGTGAAGCCGGGGGCTGATTGGACGTAGCCTTCGACGCGGACGATGCGAGTCACCCGATCAAGGCTTCCTACGCACTTCTTGATCTGCGCCAGTGCATTGAGGGCACACATCCGGGCGGCGTGAAATGCCTGTTCCTCGTGAAGTTCGGTCCCTACTTTCCCTTTGAACATCAGTTCCTTGCCCACCATCGGCAACTGGCCGCTGGTGATGACCAGATTGCCTGTCCGCAGGACCGGCACATAGAAACCGACCGCCTCTGGCGCACTCGGCAACTGATGGCCAATCTGCGATAGACGCTGTTCGACGACTTCTTCTGTCATGATGCCTTGTCCTTTCGTGGTAGGGGTCTGGGAAGCACAGGTTCAGAATACCACGGCACAGCCCAGTTCAGGAGTCCGGTGTCACTGTCAGCACCTGATCGACCTGAGGAGCCAGGATGACCTTGCGCTGTCCACCGGGCCAGGTCACCGTCACCTGCTTGATGGAATCCTTCTTGCCCAGGCCGAACGTCACTGGCAACTCACTTTGAGAAAGATAACTGCGAGTCGGCATCACCTGAGCATTCATCTTCTCTGAGTCCAGTTCGACTTCAATCTGGGCACCGATTGCAGACCGACACGCATGAGGCCCCCGTGCATCCACGCGTAACCAGTGATGCCCCAGCTTCTGATCATTGCGCAAAAGTCGCGGTGCCGAATTCACCGCCGCAAACAACAGGTCCAGATCCCCGTCACCGTCGATATCCGCAGCAGCCGATCCCCGTCCGACCATCCGCTGGTAGAAATCGACGCCGGACTTCGCCTTGGGGACTGCCACAAATTCCGTCGGAGACTCAGGCCCGCAGTTCCAGAAGAAATGCGGTGGCTGGGCATACTGCTGGCTCAACTGCACCTTGCTGATCTCATTCTCGAGATGACCGTTCGCTCCAATAATGTCTGGGCGTCCGTCCAGATCGATGTCGAGGAACAGTGTTCCGAACTTGAGTTCCAGTCGCGATTGCGGACCGATCCCGGTCGCATTCGCCTCGTCCACGAAATCCATCGAATCACCGCGTGTCACATAGAACGCAGTCATCTCGTTAGAAAAATTTCCAATCACTACGGCCAGATGTTCGCCATTGCGGAAGCGGGCCGAGTCGATCCCCATGGCCCCACGGGCGTTTCCCTGCTGGTCAAACGCGACGTTGTGCAGAATGGCAACTTCTTCGAATGTTCCATCCCGCAGGTTATGGAACAGAAAATTCTGGACGGTATCGTTTGCGACAATAATGTCCATAAACCCGTCACGATCCGCATCCACGAAGGTGACCCCCAGCGACTTCGCGACAGCGACATCCTTTCGTGCCGGGTTCGTGACGTGCAGCCCGGCAGACTTGCCAACTTCTGTGAACTTGCCTTGATCATTGCGATAGAGATACGGAAACGTCCCGGGGAAGTTTTGGGGACGGCCGTAGGCACGCTCACGTCCCGTCAAAGTGAAGGGCTGGGCCTTATCAAACTCACGGTCCCACTTCACGTAATTGGCCACAAAAAGATCCAGGTCGCCGTCGTTGTCATAATCCAGAAAGCCGCAACTGGTGCTCCACTCCACTTTGTCTCCACCAACCCCTACCTCTTCGCTGACATCAACGAACTTCCCACCCTCATTGCGAAACAGCCGATTGGGCCCCACCGCCGAAAAGAAAATATCGAGGTCGCCATCAGAGTCATAATCGCCGATTGCAACCCCTTGTCCGTAGAAGGCCACATTCAGCCCAACCTCGTCAGTGACGTCCGTGAATCGACACTCGCCGTCATTGCGGAACAGCTTCTGCGTGGGGACCGGATCCAGCGGCTGATCGTCCCAGGGCCACTGAGTCGAGTTGACGAAGAGGATGTCCTGGTCGCCGTCATTGTCGTAGTCGAGGAACGCACACCCCCCGCCCATCGTTTCCGGCAGCAATTTTTCTCCCGTGGCACCGCTGTAATGCTGGAACCGCAGACCGGCTGATTTGGTGATATCGACGAATGGCATCTCCGGAATTTCGACGGTCGGTAACTTACGTCGTTCTGGCGGAGCTACCTGGGTCGTGATCTCGACTTTCGGGGGTTTCTGCAGCGATTTCCAGTAGAAGAAGCCTCCAACGACGATCGCCGTCAGAGCAATGGCACTGGCAGACCAGACAAAGGCCCGGCCCACCACGGCATCATCCTGCTCTTCTCCGTTTTGAGGTTGATTCATTACTTATCTTCCTTGTCTGCCACTTGTGTCGCATCCGCTGAGACCTGCTGCGCTGCAAGCCCCGGAGCACCGGCGCGATGAAGTTGATAGATCACGATCGGCTCGGATGCTTTCGCAGCGGCAGGATATTTCACTTTTGCCTTCTGCTGAGCCACATCGCGGGCATTATCATCCTGTTTGTACCGCTCATGCAGCCTGCCGTGCTCTTTGGCAAGGGTGTCGTGCCTGGCGACCGCTGCCTGATCCCCTCGCGCGTCGGCAATCAACTTCAACTCGGCATGGATCTGTCGCAGTCCGTAGTGCGCCGTGACGTTCTCGGAATCCAGCTTCAAAGTTTTTTCGTACTCAGTGGCGGCCTGTTCCAGCAGCACCTGGCGAGCCTCGGTTTCGGCGGGGCTGCGAATCTGCTTGGCCTGCTCAAACAGCGTTTGAGCGAGCAGGTTAATCACTTCGTAATCCATACTGAAATCGAAACCTCGTTCCGTCCGTTCCGGCGTTTTATCTTCAAGAACCGAACGAAACGCCTTTTCTGCCCCTTGAAGGTCACCTTGCTGGAGATTGATCATCCCCGTCAGCCAGGCAATCGTCCACGGCGGTGCTGGCGGATCCGTGAACTCGGACGCACGGGCAATGGCCGCCGTCGCCTCATCAAGCAGTCCTTCCTCGAAGTAGGAACGGGCAATATTGAGAGCCCCGTCATACCGCTTGTTGTCTTTCAACTGTTCCAGCCGGGTAAACGCCTCGTCCGCCTGCTTGAGCTCCGCACGGCCTTTCAGGAACAAACCGATCCCGTAGTCGTTCCACCGTTGCCAGACGGGAATTTCAACCTTGGCGTTCTCGACAACGGCATCACTGCCATCTACGGGGAAGGTGATCTTGTCCACCGCCAGTGTCGTGATCGGCAGTTCGTTCAGGTAGGGTTCCCCCGGCTTGTGCCCGCGGATCGGCAGGTCCCCTGGTTTCGCCGTCCGGGTGAAGAAATCCGTGAAGATTTTGTCGAACTTGCGATACTGCAGCTTGACCTCCACCGTAATCGGTTCGGTCACATCCTCAGGAACCGGCAAACTGTAGTGAACCGTGCTGGCCGCACCGGGTGGAATCTGGTTGTTGTACAAAGGAGTGAAGATATCCTGCGGATTTCGACGGTCGATTCGATTCCCGTCTTTGTCCAGCATGAACACATTGATGAAGTGCGACCAGGGATCGACTTCGCGTTGTTCGTCCAGACCACCGCTACGCCCGATCACCCGGCCACCACTCGTGGCGATTACGTCCAGCCACACCTCGTTGGAATCGACCGTCCCCTGCGTAAAGGGATGCCCCATCTTCAGCGTCCGGACGACCGTCTCCAGCAGATACGTTTTCCCCGGCTTGAGCGTCGGCACTTCGGGACGGAGCGGAGCAATCAATTCCCCATCCACCTCGCCACCTTCCTTCACACCGAAGATATCGACCCGGAGTTTCTCTTTGAGAAAATCCTGATGAGCCTTCACCGTAGCGTCGTCATCCTTCAGCCAGGAAAGCCCGGTATTGGCCGCCGGAAAGAGATGATTGTGAATACTCGGCTGCTTTGCTCCGGCAAACAGCCGTGCTCCGAAGTCCTGGGACTCCTGCAGTGGCATATGACAGCCATTGCAGTTCTGCACGGCCTTATCGGGATAGTAGAAACTGCGGGCGCCGTGGCCCGAAACACCACTCAACAGGTACGTGTCATGATGATTCTGACCACGCAGAAATTCCTTGTAGTGGTTCAGGGCATAAGGCAAATGCACCTTGTGGCACGTCGAACAGAAATCCGCCGACTTGTGAAAGTCTTTCAGGAAGGTCTTCTTGTGCAGAGCCGGCTTCGCCTTCACCAACTGGTTATTCACCCATTGCAGCACCGCGTTATCGCTGAAAGCGAATGGATAATGTTCCGGCTCTTCAATCGTGTAATCGGCATTGCCACGGGTGCTGTTGACGTGCGTGATCGAATGGCAGACCGTGCAGGTAATCCCGGCCTGAGCCGTCGGATGATTGACGTCATCAAACTTGGGATCGTCAAACGCCCCGCTGAAGAACGGGACCGGGTCGTGACAACCAGCACACCAGCGCGCCCCTCGAACATCTCCGTCCCGTTTGAACGAGACTTCGCGTGTTTCCCGCACACTGGCCAGGTACGCCGGATTGTTGAACGAACTGAGATGATGCGAGCTGTGGAACCAGCCCTCGTACGCGTCCTTGTGACACTTCAGACAGTAGTCGTCCCGCATCATGGACTCGGCAGGAATAAAATTCCCCGTCGACGTCCGGGCCAGCGACGGGAAGAAATACTTGTCTGCTCCCTCCTTGGGTCCCGCCTGATTCCACTGACGGGGATCCTGGTTGTGCAATGAGATCAGAACCGCCGCCGTCGCACCGACGCCCACAACATATCCCAGTCCCAGTTTCCAGCGAATTTTGGGGCCCGCCAGTCGATGCAGCCAGTAAAGCCACAAGCAGAAGAGAGGCGACAGAACGTGAGCCCAG
>NZ_DASWWZ010000301.1:0-4371 GCF_036405755.1 Schlesneria sp. | reverse complement strand
GCCGCGATTGTTTGAGCCGTTTGCGACGACGAAGGACCGGGGTACAGGACTCGGGCTAGCAGTGTCGCATCGGATCGCTGAAGAGCATCACGGAACGATCAGTGCCAGAAACGGAGAGACGGGCGGTGCCCAGTTTACCCTCTGTATTCCGATCATCGAATTTGAGGTCTCGGGCCCCTCGTCGAGACGTACCGATCATGAGATGGCAACCTCTTGACGGATTTAATGCATTTGAGGAGCACAATGGAATCGCTTTTGGTAATCGACGATGAAGCGGGAATTTGCAAAACAATTCAAAACGTGCTCCAAAGCAGCACCCTGCGCATCCTGACCGCTTCGACTGCAGCGGAAGGACTCAGCATTCTCCGCGAAGAATTGCCTTATGTTGTTCTGCTCGATATTCGCCTAGGGAAACAATCTGGACTGGACCTGTTCGATCAGATTCACGAAATCCACCCCAAGGCCCTTATCATTTTCATCACGGGGCATGGGACAGCGGATACTGCGATTGAAGCGATGAAGGTGGGGGCCTTCGACTACCTGGTCAAGCCGCTTGATCTCGATCAACTGACCCAGGTTGTGGAACAGGCGCTCAAAATCGGCCGGCTGATGCATGCCGCCGCAGCCATCGATGATGACACCTCGGCTGACGATGCGTCTGACCGACTGGTGGGGAACGGCCCTTCCATGCAGTCCATCTGCAAGCAGATCGGGCGGACGGCTCCTCAGGACGTCAATGTATTGATCCTCGGTGAAAGCGGCACTGGTAAGGAACTTGTTGCACGCGCCCTCTACCAGCACAGTCGCCGGAACCAGGCACCTTTTCTGGCGATCAATTGTGCCGCCATCCCCGAAACACTGCTGGAGAGTGAACTGTTCGGTCACGAAAAAGGGGCCTTCACAGGGGCTGATCGCAGACGGGTGGGAAAGTTTGAGCAGTGTCATCGCGGAACGCTCTTCCTGGACGAAGTCGGTGATATGCCGCTGGCAACGCAGGCCAAAATCTTGCGGCTCTTGCAGGATGGTCAGTTCCAGCGTGTCGGTGGAAACGAAACACTCACCGTCGACGTCCGGGTAATCGCTGCAACCAATCAGAACCTTGAAGCGATGATTGAAGAAGGTCGCTTCCGCCGCGACCTGTACTATCGGCTACGCGGTGTTACCCTGCACATGCCGGCGCTGCGGGACCGGATCGACGACATTCCCGAACTGGCTCACTATTTCCTATTCCGATTTAACCGCCAGCTTGGCACCGCCGTTCAGTCGATTTCGCAAGAATCGCTTGAGCGGCTGCAGTCTTATCGCTGGCCGGGCAATATCCGGGAACTCCAGAGCGTGATTCGCGAATCGCTCATTGTTTCCACCGGCCCGACGCTGCTTCCCGAGTTTCTGTCGATCGAACTGCATGGTGAGCCACCCGCAGAGCCCGAACCGGTCGAAACCATTCTGAACGTCAACAACGATGCCTGGAGAAATCTGGGGACCGTTGTCGAAAAGTTGATGACAGAAGGTAAGTCAGACGTCTACCGTCAGTCGCTACTCTACTTCGATCGGCTACTGGTAAGTCAGGCGATGAAGATATCGAAGGGCATGCAGTCGCACGCTGCTGAAATTCTGGGGCTGAGCCGCCCTACGTTGCGGGCAAAAATTCGAGCCATGGTGGCCGAAGACGCCAGAACGGACGCGACACCGAACGGGATTTAGTAAGAGATTTTGGATCCGGGTACTATGGCGCGGGCTGGACTGGCCACCGACGGCCGCGCCATTCCCCCGATCACACTGAGTCCTCGTCCCAAGCACCACGCCTCCCGCGTCCACGGATCGCGGTGAGACACCTGCAATCCCGTCCAGTTCGGACCAGACCCACGACTCACACGGCGTGATAACTTCGCAATTGGACGAATGCCTTCAATGGACTTCATCATGATGAGTTATGAACGGCTGCGGATGGAGTCACTTTGCGGTTGCTGGCCAGATTACTGCCAAAGTCTGCTGACCTTTAGTCCTGGTCCTGTCCCGACTGAAGTACTTTGAGCTTTCGCTGCAGGGTTCTGACGGAGATTCCCAACGCTTCTGCAGCGTGCGTCCGGTTTCCGTGAAATCGATCGAGAGCGGCTTGAATGGCCACTCGCTCAATTTCCTGCAACTCGCCATCGCTCGACGATACGAACGGTTTGGATGCAGGGTAACCGGTAAAGTAGGCTGGAAGGTCTTCCTGGGTGAGAACGTCGTGCTTGCCCATGACGACCATGTTTTCAATCGTATTTCTAAGCTGTCGTACATTTCCGGGCCAGTTGTAGCCAATAAAAAACTCCCGCAGTTCCGGGGCGAGTTGCACATTCATCCGGTCATGTCGCTCGCGACTTTCGTGAAGAAACCTGTCTGTCAACTTGGCAATGTCACCTGGCCGCTGGCGTAATGGGGGAAGATCGATGGTCAGCACATGCAGCCGGTAGAAGAGGTCTTCTCGGAAGAGATTCTGCTTGATCATCTCGGGAAGGTTACGGCTCGTTGCGGCAACGACTCTGACGTCCACATCGCGGTCTGTGTTGCTTCCCACGGGAGTCACCTTCAGGTTCTCCAGGACTCGCAGTAATTTCGCCTGCGACGCAAGTGGGAAATCGCCGATTTCGTCGATGAACAACGTTCCTTCGTGAGCAGCTTCGAATCGCCCAATCCGATCTTCTGCCGCTCCTGTGAAGGCACCTTTGACACTGCCAAACAGTTCTGATTCGATCAGACTTTCCGGGAGAGCAGCGACATTGACGGCGACGAATGGACCGTTAGCCCGACGGCTCAATCGATGGATGGCGGAAGCAACCAGTTCTTTCCCGGTACCCGATTCACCTAGAATCAATACCAGCCCATCAGTGCGGGCGACTCGTTCGACGCGTTCCACCACATCCTGCATCTGAGGTGACTGGCCGATGATTCCCGTCAATCTTTCACGTCGTTCCGATTCGGGTTCAGTCACCGAGGGGGCAGGGTTGTTCTGGATGAGACGTCGCAAAAGCAGCATCAGGTTGTCGGGATTGAGCGGCTTCGTCAGGTAATCTTCTGCACCAAGCTTGATCGCTTCGACGGCAGAGCTGACTTCCCCATATGCCGTCACAATGACAAAAGGTGTCGTAGGGCGCTGGGCTTTCCAGATATGCAGCAGATCAACTCCACTTTGCTGGCCGAGCCTGAGATCGCAGATGACCACATCCACGGATTCCGAAAGAAACGCCAGGGCCTCCGCGTGATTTTTCGCAGTGAGGGGATTCATCCCTTCAGTCTTGAGAAAACGGGCCAGCGCATCGCGCTCCCGTGGCTGGTCTTCGACAATCAGAATGTTGAATTTTGTCATAGGGCCGATCACTCACGTGATTGATTGCGATGGGCTGGCCATCTGACGCGAAATTGACATTGCCCGCGGTCAAGTCGCACACAATTCACCGTCCCCCCTGCCCGTTCCATCAGACTCCGTGTGATGGCCAGACCGAGACCTGATGACTGCTCTTTCGTCGAATAGAAGGGAGCGAAGATGAGATCCCGGTGCGCCGCTGAGATACCGCTCCCACTGTCCGTGACGTTGACTTCGACCATCTGCTGATGTTGCTTCAGGTCGATTTCAATCTTTCCTCCGGTTTCAGGGATTGCCTCTTTCGAATTGGAAAGCAGATTGAGCAGTACCTGTCTTACGTGACCACGACCTGCGCGAGTCAGGAACTCCCCCTTGGCCGGAACCGAAAGCTTCAGGTTGATCCTGCTCGCCTGAAGCGTCGGTTCCATGAAAGCCGCGACACTGTGAATCTCGCGGCGCAGATCAACGGTGTTCACTTCCAAATCGTCCGCACGCGCGTACCCAAGAAGCAGGTTCATCAGACCATCCACCCGTTCAATCTCACGAACGGACTCGCCCAGCATCGCGGTAATCTCTTCGGAGGCGAGTTGCGCATCGCCCCGGAAGACTCGGTCAGCGGTGTAGAGATTCAGGCGGATTGAGTTTAACGGATTACGGACCTCGTGCGCGAGACCGACCATCAACTGGTTCAGTTCCAGCAACCGCTGTGATTCTGATTTTAATGATTCCTGCTTCAATCGGGTGATTGTCTGCCGCTGAACCCCAATGACCAAACAGAGCAGAATCGCCAGAATTGAAATCGCGAAAACCAAATACCCGCCTCCTTCAGCCTAAGTCCACTGGGGCCTCCGACTCCCCTTGCCCGAGAGAACGTTCGTTTCTCGCGGCGAGGAGCCACAAGTCTATGTAGGTAAGAGATGCGTCAGCCTCGAGCACTTGAGAAATGCGTAATGGCCTCGATCTCTCAAGTCGCCAGTCTTCAGACAGATCCTCGGAGACTCACTCGGGGAGATGAATATCAGATT
>NZ_DASWWZ010000300.1:0-18119 GCF_036405755.1 Schlesneria sp. | reverse complement strand
CAGACGGGTTTGCGGGACCATCATACCGAATGCGGCGAGGCTGACGGCCATGCCCTTGACGAAGCGAATTCCGAACATGCGTTCCTCCTTGAATTTCCATAGCGACGAGTCGAAAGGTCCTGTTCCGATCGCAGACGTCGCCGCTCGGGAACAGACATGACAGTGGGTAATTTGCAGAGAGAGTTAACTGAGATGTGATGCTGGACGGGACGGGGCGGAGTATAGCCGGGGGCTGAAACCGGTCAATTGGAATGATCCACGCTCACCACGCCAGATGCCTTTTTTTTGAACTTTGTGATCAATCGGGCCTGAAGATCGGCGGATTCTGCACTTCGAGTGGTCATTTGACGTCTAAAACAGCCAATTTCGAGTCCAGGCCGGCCTGCGGGGCAGCATCAGACGGCCTGTTTTGTGGTGTCCCGGCTGCTTCCCCATCAGTCGGGGTAAACCTATAATCGCCGCTTCGAGTGATTTATCGGGTCACTACAGCTGTGACGACATTGCTCGATACGGGTCGTTCTCTTTCGATCCGGCGGCTTCATGAAACTAGTAAGGATTGACTTACGTGCTTCGGACTCATACCTGCGGTGAATTGCGAACGGCCCACGTCGGACAATCAGTCACTCTGTGCGGCTGGGTCGATACCTACCGTGACTTCGGTGGACTTGTTTTCATCGACTTGCGAGATCGTTACGGCATTACACAAGTCGTCTTCAGTCCCTCATTCGCCGAAATGCATGCCGTCGCCCGCTCCCTTCGCAACGAAGATGTCATCAAGGTGACGGGCGAAGTCGTCGCACGCCCTGCTGACATGCAGAACCTCAAGCTGGAAACGGGCGAAATCGATGTTAAAGGCCGCCAGCTGGAAGTGCTCAACAAGAGCAAGACACCGCCGTTCTTTCCGACCCAATCGGATCTCCCGAACGAAGAGCTTCGCCTGAAGTACCGCTTTCTGGACCTGCGTCGACCTGGTGTTCAGCAGGCCTTGATCCTGCGGCACAAGCTGTCAAAGGCCACTCGCGACTACTTCGACGAACAGCAGTTCCTCGAAATCGAAACACCGATGCTCGGTCGCAGCACTCCGGAAGGGGCTCGCGACTATCTGGTTCCCAGTCGAGTGCACGAAGGGAGCTTCTATGCACTTCCCCAGTCGCCTCAGATCTACAAACAGATTCTGATGGTCGCCGGTTACGACCGCTACTTCCAGCTCGCCAAATGTTTCCGCGACGAGGACCTGCGTGCAGATCGGCAGCCCGAGTTCACGCAGATCGATGTCGAAATGGCGTTCGTGAAACAGGATGACATCCTCAAAATGATCGATGGCCTGATGGCCCGGCTGGTCAAGGTTCTTCGTGGAACCGATCTGCCACTCCCTCTTCCACGGTTGACCCACCGTGATGTCATGGAGCGGTATGGCAGCGACAAACCGGATCTTCGCTTCGGACTCGAACTGATTGATCTGGGAGAGATTGCCCGCGATTGTGATTTCGGCGTCTTCAAGTCAACGATCGAAGCCAACGGCCGGGTACGCGGATTCTGCGTCCCGGGAGCCGCCGAAAAGTACAGCCGCAAACAAATCGACGACCTGACCGAATTCGTCAAGCAGTACGGTGCCAAAGGGCTGGCGTTCTTCCGCGTCAAAGAGGACGGCCTCGACTCGCCGATCGCCAAATTCTTCAGCCCCGAACATCAGCAGGCCATCATCACCAAGTTGCAGGCGAAGGCCGGCGACCTGCTGTTCTGCGTCGCAGACACGTTCAAAGTCAGTTGTGCGGCGTTATCGGCCCTGCGTCTGCGCCTGGGTAAAGAACTGAATCTCTACGATCCTCAGGAACTGAAGATCGCGTGGGTGCTCGACTTCCCCATGTTTCAATGGAACGAAGAAGAGAAACGCTGGGACGCAGAACATCACCCATTCTGCCAACCGGTCGAAGAAGACATTCCTCTGCTGCAGACGGATCCGGGGAAAGTACGAGCTCAATCGTATGACCTCGTTTGCAACGGATATGAAGCCGCCAGCGGAAGCGTCCGAATCCACGACCCCGCCGTCCAGCAGGGAATCTTCAATCTGCTCGGCATCACGAACGAAGAAGCGGAAGCACGCTTCGGATTCCTGCTGGAAGCACTCCGCTACGGGGCGCCGCCGCACGCGGGAGTTGCACTGGGTCTGGACCGCTGGGTCATGTTGTTCCTTGCATCGGACAACATCCGCGACGTCATTGCCTTCCCCAAGACCCAGAAAGCCAGCGACATGCTGACCGGCGCCCCCGCTCCGGTCGATCTGAAACAACTTCGGGACCTGCACATCAAGGTGGACGTGCCGAAGTAGGTTTATGGAGATCGGCACCTGACACCGGCTACATCCGGTTCTCAGGATCGTCGAACTTCATCAACCGTACGTGCAACTCAACAAACACCTCGCGTCGGGCATTACAAGCCGGACGCGAGGTGTTTTGTTAATTCTCCACGGTGACCTATACGTCCCCCCGCTTGGTCAGAATAGAGTGACTCACTGAGAAATTGAATGGGTCGGGCAGCTCCCGATCCGTGTCCACTTCAAGGGGGCAAGCGGGACGTTGACTGCGAGGAAATGTGCTGCCGTCATGCACGGGACGCGGACTTCGCGATCCACCCGAGTCAACTGGACACCTGGCTATTTCGCCCCCTCAACCGAGACGGTCGCGGTTGCAGTCGGAAAATTCTTCGGAACCGGAATGGTGACTTTGCCCGTGGCAACCCATTCCGCGCCGCGTCCGAATGTCGTCTGGAAACCGACACACTTCATTGAGTAATCGCCGTGTCCAAGCAATGTCGTAAAGACCTTGCCTTTTCCGTAGGAAATCCACCAGATCAGCGGCTCGTGTTCTTCAGTCCCATTCGTGGAACCTGCCGAGAAGGCTGTTGCCAGGATGTGCATGTTGGCAGCGGGCCCCCGCTGGCCGTGATACAGTTCGTCTTTGACGTGCATCCATTCCGCAGGGATTCCCAACATGACGGGGTGCTGTCGATCTCGGGTGACGATCGTATAGTCATGCTGAGAACCATGCCCGGCACCAGGGCCCTCACCCTTCGGCAAAATAAGAGTTTTGCCATCTTTACCCACCGTAACGCGTGATCCGAATTCAGCACCTCGCCAGCCCAGCCCAATCATCTTGTTATATTCGGGCCAATCCGAAAAGGCGTTATTGGCAGCATGAACAATCACTAAACCGCCCCCTTTTGCGACGAACTCCTCCAGCGACTTCTGGTCCGGCTGGGGCCAGCTTTGACCGTTGTAATTGCTGATCACGGCCTGGTACTGGTCGAACTGAGGGCGAAAGGCATCCCATTCGGCAGCCGGTTTTCCCTGCGGGGGCGCGGTCGCAACATCGACCTGGAAGCGTCCTGTTGCTTCCAGACACGCCTGAAGCAGCGGCGTCGTGGTTCGCCAGTCATGATTGTTCTGGCCGTCAACGATAAGCGCACGAACCTTGTCGTCCGCATTGAGAGGCGTTACGCAAGTTGTGACAATAAAAAAACTTAGAAACAGCCAAACAAAACTTGAGAATCTGTGCGGCCAAGTCTGTCGCAGCATCAAAATCACTCCGCAAAGGCGCAATGGGACGAATGTCTGGTGCGATCGTTATAGCACGCACGAATGGGACTCGCACGGTACACGGATTATTCGCTACGGCTTGCTAGCTTCGCGAAACAATTCCCTGAACCTGCAATTTTCGCGATGTCGAGTTCTCCCTCGATATGATCAGATGACGATTAGGAGTGCGTCGCAAGTCAAAGGCCACACACTCCCGAAATCGATCTCCCGCCTACCAGAGTGGTCACTCGCTCGGCGGTGATGTCTAGAATGCTTTTGACGGCGACTGCGAAGTGTCAGGAACTGGAGAGACAACAACTTGGAGAAACGTTCATGGCGTACGAACGACGCCGCGAACGCCGAATAAGGAGACACGCAAATGCTCGTTCTATCTCGACAGCGCGATGAAAGTATTTTCATCGGCGACAACATCAAAATCACCGTCGTCGACATTCGTGGCGACAAAGTTCGCCTGGGGATCGAAGCCCCGACAGACATCCCCGTCCATCGACAGGAAGTCTACGAAGCGATTCAGCGAGAGAATCAGCGAAAGTCAGAAGAGGCAACGAAGTAATCAAGGCGTGGGATGATAGACCCCGGGCATCCATCCTCATTTTCACGACATCTGCCATCATTTGGCGCATTCGGACTGAGTCGCCGCACTTCGCCGATTTTCTGCACAATTGATCAAGTCGACGGACAATGAAAACTCTGCAAGCAACGCCTTTTGCCTTGTCGCCCGCCCAAATAAAACGCAAGCCGGACTAAAAAGTCCGGCTTGCATCGTTTATTGCCATCTCAGGCAGCACCGTCTACTTGCGGTCGCCCGATCGATATTGGAATTATTCTGGCTGCTTGGCCGGTTCGCCTTCCGCAGGAGCAGCGGGAGTTTCAGGAGCGCCAGTCGAAGGTGTTGCGGGGACTTCAGCGCCGCCACCCGTGGTCGAACCACCACCCGTTGGGGCGGAAGAAGCCAATGGAGGAGGTGTTTTTGTTTCTTGCTTTGCAGGTTCGCAGCCGAGAATCATTGCCGAGATTCCAAACGCCATCAGCAATGAGCACATCATAGGAGACTTGAGCATTTCGTTCTTCCAACCTTCTTCATCGGCTCACAACTCATTTGGAGCAGATGATGGTGACCGTCTTTCGACGTATTGACCGCGCCGCTGACCCTTGCGGCTTGCCGGCCCCCAGTGGCCAGCATCTCTACATCCATTACAATGGTTACCATTCTGCATTGCAACCATCGAAGACATACTGTCCTGACAATTCCCGCTCAATCTGCTGCGTTATACCGAGAGTGCAATATGCGTAATTTGAATGCACCGAATCTGATTACTCTCGCCAGGCTGTTTCTTTCGTTTGTGCTCTTCGGCATGATTCAGGCAGGGGCGAACTGGCTTTGGGCCGCCGGGCTTTTTCTGTTTGCCGTGGCCACTGACGTACTGGACGGGTACATCGCTCGCAAATACCAGTTAATTACGCAACTGGGCCGGATCCTCGACCCCTTCGTCGATAAGTTCATTACCGGTGGAACATTCCTCTTCCTGCTTCCCCATCCGCAGTCCGGTGTCACCCCCTGGATGGTCGTCATCGTGATTGGTCGCGAGATGCTGGTCACCAGCCTGCGCGGCTTCCTTGAACAACAAGGGGCGGACTTCTCGGCTTCGGCATCCGGGAAACTCAAAATGTTCCTCCAGTGCGCGGCCGCCATCGTGGCGATGATTTCGCTGGATCCGTCCGTCTCGGGTTGGTCCGCAGCGGGGGTGAGCATCGCACAGATCCGCGACGGCCTCCTTTGGACAATGGTCGCCGTCACAGTTTGGAGCGGATACGACTATGTGATTCGTGCGATCCGCATCTTGAGTCAGAACCGATAACCTCCAGAACGAGATTGGACTGACGTACGAGGAGGCAAGTTGACGGTCGCTACGCGAATTATCAGACATCTGTCTTCACAGGAATGAGTCGCCAACCAGACAACATCTGCGAACGGGGTGAATGACTTCGCATGTTGTCGCCTGCACCCATGCGGGCCATCCAGGTTCCCTCTGCCCTCGCAACATCACTCCGCGCGGCAAGGACCAGTAGATGCCAGGCAATTGAGTCAGCGGCGTTCCAGTAGCGAGATTCGGAAGTAGACCTGTCCGGGGGCTCGCGTCAGACGCACTCTCGGATTTCCACGAATCAGGAGGTTCTGTGCGACGCCGTCGCACACCCCGACTGACCAGCTGGGCTATTTGCTGTTGGAGTCGAGCGAGAAGAGACCTTCACTGGCGATCAAGCCATCTTTCATGACGATCTGTCGCTTCGCCAGGCGTGCGACCGAGTTTTCGTGGGTCACCATGATGATTGTCCGGCCTTCCTGATTGAGGCCGGTCAACAGTTCCATGATTTCTTTTTCAGTCGTCGAATCCAGATTCCCGGTCGGTTCGTCTGCCAGAATGATCTGCGGATCCATCACAAGAGCACGCGCGATGGCGACACGCTGCTGTTGTCCCCCCGACAACTGAAAGGGACGGTGATCCAAACGTTCGGCCAGCCCAACCTTCGCCGCCAGATCGATTGTTCGATTCATCTCCTCGGAACCAATCACTCGCCGATCTGTTCGGTAATGAAAGGGGACCTGAATATTTTCCAGCACTGTGTACTGGGCAATCAGGTTGTAGGACTGAAAGATGAAGCCAATCAGCCGATTGCGGATCTCGGACAACTGGTCGTCGTTGAGCGTACTGACGTCGTAGCGGGAGAGGATGTACTTTCCGCTGGAGGGGCGATCGAGAGCCCCCAGCAAGTTCAAGAGCGTACTTTTTCCACTGCCTGACGAGCCCATGATGGCGACGAAATCACCTTCGGGAAAATCAGCCGTCACGCCTCGCAGAGCCCGAACGACGTTTTCGCCTAAATGGTAGGTCTTGGTCAATTCAATGAGCTGTGCGGCCATCGCCATAAGAAAACACCGATTTCAACGTTCGTACGAATTCATCCCGCGGGCGCGTCGGATGAGATCAGACTCTGAACGAGTTCCGAGTTGATCAGGATCAGTTGCCGCCAGATTCCGCCGGGCGCTGTCCCGGAGGGCCACCTGCTGCACGGAACTTGGCCATGACGGCGAGGAATTCGTCTTTCGTAACGCTTCCGTCGGAGTCTGAATCAAAATTCTCGAAGTTTTCGGCCATGCGGCCTTCGGCTTCGCTCCGGGTCACCTTTCCGTCCTGATCTTTGTCCATCGAGTTGAAGCGAGCCATCGGATCGAATCCTCCGGGTGGACGAGCTCCCTCGGGTGGCTTTCCTTCCCCTCGGGGTGGTCCACCTGCCACGGGACGCTCCGCCGCTTCCACCGCACCACTGGCACCGCCAGGTCCTCCGAGAGATGCGAGAGGCCCTGAACCAGGCTGCCCGGGTTGTCCCGGAGATACTCCTGGAGCATCTGATTTCGGTGGCGTAAGCCCTTCGGGCAGCTTGGGCCCCTCTTTGCCCAGTTCTTTGGCAAGTTCTGCTTCGAGGTCCGAAATCTCTTTCTTGAAGTTTGACTGGGGGTTCATCACGACCCCTTCACCTTCCGTGAGACCATCAAGAATCTCGAGAAAGTTCGCATTGGATTTCCCCACCTTCACTGCACGCAGTTCGACCTTCCGTCCGTTTGCTGCGAAGACATACTGCTTGGCACCAAACGAGAGATTGGCTTGCAGCGGGATTTGAAGAACGTCTTCACGACGTTCAACCAGAATTTCCGTGCTGGCGGTGAGACCAGGTCGAAGTTTGTTGACCTTGTCTGAGGAATCGGTAATCCGAACGACGGCGTCATATTCGCGGGTCGTGCTGCCGAATCCTCCCGTCGAACTGGGAACGGAGGCGACCGAATCGACTTCGCCGTGGAACGTCTCTTCGGGATAAGCGTCGATCTTCACGATGGCCGACATACCCGGTCGGACCATGCTGATGCGAGACTCGTGAATTCGAGCGTTCACTTTCATCGAGTCCAGGTCAGGCAGGTTAATAATCGGCTGGCGTTCACGGACCGCAACCCCGACGTCGATCATGACATTCTCTGTCGGGCGACCATCGCGAATATTTGCGTAAACAACCTGGCCGTCCTGGGTTGCGTAGATCTTACAAGCCTTGATCTGAGCAACCAGACGTTCGTACTTCTTGGATTCGACTTCGTAGGTCAGTTCGCGAGCCCGCAGTTCAGCGACTTTCTGCGACAGGGCCGCACGGGTCTTGCTTTCCGTTCGCTCAATCTCGCGGCCGTATTCTTTGACGTTCGCTTCCAGTTCCGCCAGCGTACGGCCCTCGGTGTACTTCTCGAGAACCATAAACTCGCCCTGGACGAGCTTCAGATTGATCTTCTGCGTTTCGACGGCGATTCGTTCCGATTCCAGATCGTTCTGCGTTCGGTATCCCTTTTTCGCGAGTCGCTGAACGTACTCGTAACTTTCCTGCGCTCGGGAAAGATTTTCTTCAGCGAGTTTGATTCGTCCCAGCAGATCATTTTTCTGCTGCAGCAGATCCCCTTCGATGAATTTTTTCAGATCGATCTGAGCCAGTTTCAGCTTCAGATTGGCGGCTTCAATGTCGCTCTCGTTTTGAGCTTCCTGGATCCGGAGGTCTTCTTTCCCCTGCTCGAAAGCGGCTTTCGCCTTTTCGACGGCGATTTCCTGCTGCGTCTCTTTATCGGCGAGAACCGACGAGTCGAGTTCGCAGACCAGGTCGCCCGCCTTCACGTTCGTTCCTTCCGGAACGATACTGATGATCGTGGTCTGGCCCTCGACCTTACTCGAGAGAATCGCATTCTTCATACTGTCGAGAGTCCCCTTCTCGACAACGGTAATCTGGAAGGTCCCACGCTTGGCGGTTTCGATGACCAGACCATCGGTTTGATCCGGAGTCCTCACCAGCGCGGTGGAGACCTGCGACGAAAGGGACTTCAGCTGCGGCCAGAGGACGACACCCCCGAGAGTGACGCCCCCCAGAAGAATGACCTTAATCCAGTTCCGGCGTTTCCGGGGCAGCGGGCGCGAAGGAGTTGACCCGTGAGATTCCGGGGAATGCGCTGCGACTGCTCCCTGAGTCGGAAGCGGATTCGAATTCGATGAACGAGGGCTCTGGTGGGATGTCATTGGCGGGGCCGTTCAGGTTGGAAGACGAATCGTTGCCACCCAGGTTTTGGTAAACTGGATCAATCCAGAGGCCCCGCTCGTCAATCTGCATGATATCCATATCACGGTAAATGTTAATCCGGTTTCGCTCATACAGAGCCCAGATTCGAATCAAATTGTTCTGGGCATTCAGCAGTTGTGTCAAAGCGTTAATCAGGTTCAAACCGGTCTGACCCAGCGAGGTCGTTCCCGCTTGTCCCGCAACTTGTGTTTTCGGGTTCAAGTTGTTGGCGACGTTAATGTCAAACTGCAGCGCCGCTTGACGCAGACTTTTCCGAGTAAGCTCAAAGTTCTGGCGATTCAACATTAAGCTTCGCCAACTGGACCGGATATCATACTTCACCTGATCTTCAAGCAACATGAAAGCGCGGCGAGCCTGCTGATAATTTATCAGAGAACTTCGATACGCATTTCGGACCTGCACCTGATCCAGGGGCGTGGTCATCTGCAGGCCGATCTGAAAGTCGCTATTGGCTCCACGGAAGTCCAACGGATGGTTGCCCGTGGGGGTTGTTCCTAAGTTACCTTGAGCAACGACGTTAAGCACTGCTTCCAGCCTGTTGGCCGCAACTTCCATATTTCGCCGCGCGTCCATCACCCGCCCACGCGCATTCATCAGATCCAGTCGGTGAGTCAACGCCTGCTCAACAGCCTCCTCCAAAGACATATCAAACTTCACCAATGTAATCAATTCCGACCGGAGGCTCGTCTGCAGCACGCGCAGGTTCTGAGTCATCAGCAACAGCTCTTCGCGGCTGTCCTTGAGCTGACTCAGCATTTTCACCCGCTGCTCTTTCGTCGTCGCAGGATTTTCTAACTCCTCCTGCCACCGCCCCAGGTCACTGACGACATCTTCGAAGGTCCCTTTCACGCCGCGGAAGATGATCTGGTCTCGCTCGAACATTCGTTCGACCGTCTCCTTGGATTCGTCCCACAGCAACCCTGCGAGCCGGTTAGGCATATTTTCTTCGACTTTGACAACATCCGCTTCGACAAGTTCCACTCCCTGCTCGCGAACCATGTCCACCAGTTTGGCGAAGCGGTCGACGATGAAGCGCAAATCGGCCTCCGCAGGGTTTTCGTCATCAATTTGAGACAGCGCTCGCACCATCCCGACAATTCGGCCTTCGGTTTCGATCAGGCGTGGATCGGTGAGCTCGAACTGTTTCAGCATCGAGCGATCGATGGTGATCTGCATGTCGATCGGAAGCCCCAGAAAGAACTTATAGCTATCAATCTGGTTGTCATAATTGAGCTTGAAGTTGCGTTCCGACAGTTCTGAGTTCGTGAGTGTGTTTGCCACCTGCAGCACATCGATGGTCGTAACGCCAATCCGCAGTTGGTCATAGATTTCCTGAATTGCTTCCTGGTAGGCAACGTCGTCACTGACCGCCAAGAGCTGACGTAGCTCGTTGTCCGTCATCCCGTCGGCGTCCTTCCAACGAAGACGGCGAGTGGCAAGCGAGAAATCAACTTTACTGGCAAGTTGCGGAGGGAACGAAATCCCATTCGGAAGGGCTCCTTCCGGCAAGCGACGGAAAGGAGTCTGGGCAACCAGTTCCCGCAGTCGTTCCGTTTGAACCCGCAGAAGCTCGACGTTTTCGTGCTGATTCAGCACCTGCTGCAACTGAAACAGTAGCCCGAGATACCCGCTCGTTCCCTGGGAACTCGCCGCGGACGACCCTGACGCCCCGGACGCGATGGTCGCAGCGATCCCACTGACCAGAGTCCCCGGAAATGGGTTGTTGGCACCGGTCGATGGTGGAATGGTCTGAGTCGCACTGTTCCCCCCGCCGGTGGCGTTCACGACGGCATCAGCAAAGAAGATTTTGCGATAACGGGCCAGCGTACGGGTGTCGTAGAGGACCTTACGTTCACTGTAGGTCAGGTTTTCAAGGAAGAATTTTCTCCCCGCACCGGCTAACAGAGGTTGAACAAGAGAGTATGACAGGACCGATTGCGATGAGGTCCGCTGCCCGCCCGAAAATAGCCACAGCGTATTGTTCGCGAGCCCGACGATCCACTGTCCCCCGGTGGGCAACACCTGACTCACCCCGCCCGCCGAAGTCAGCCCCAACGCTGTTCCTTCCCCGGGAATGGTCGTGCTGTTGAGCACTCCCGTAGGAACGGTCGTTCCTGGCAGGTTGGCCGACGGGGCCACGGGTGCGCGACCAAACAGATAACGGGCCTGGAACTGGAACTGATCCAGCGACAACTGCATGGCAGACTGAAAGAGGTTTTCAAGCTGCGTCTGATACTCACGATTGTGGATCGCCGCCAGTTCGATTGCTTGCCCCAACGTCATGTCTTCGATCGTCGGCACGAGGCGGGTGGGATCGCCCGTCGGAAGCTTTTCCAGGTCCGTTTCGTAGCTCACCCCGTCTGAAAGAAGGTAGCCGTCGTGGAACGAATCCGGAGCGATTCCAAAATTGGCGAGCCATTGCGGGTTTTCGACGGAGAGCAGCTGGCCGAACTTGTGCCAGCTCTTGTAGCCCCGCATCCCGTTAACCCATTCCATGTAACGGCTTGCGGCTTCGTCATCAGGGGGGAGCGGCGGAAGATCACGGTCATACGGATCGTAGAATCGGCTACGTTCGTCTGGTTCGACCGTCGTGCGGGGAAGTGTCCACAGAGGACTGAACTGCTTTTGGCTCAACAGGTTATACGAATCGAAATCCGCCTGAGAGCGCCAGAAATTGCGCGAGCACCCAGAGGTGAGCAGACCGGCACAAAGCGTCAGCCCCAGCCAGAATCGTCTCTTGGTGTTGTTTTCCAATTTCATGCCACTTCCCTTTCAATTGACTCAGCGCCCGCATGCACACTCAATGCAAATTGCATTTGCTGCATCGCCAGCTAAGGGGATCTGGGCTTATTGACAGGGTCGTGCGACTGCGGACCGTCCGAAGAGTTCACTCTTCCGGCCTTCACGAAAAATGCCACCAGGTTCTTAAACCAGATTTTGCAAGACACATCGCCACGCCACTCGGATTCCAGCGGCAGGACGCCTCGCGGGAAGGACGCCGGGAACAGCCCCCTCGGCGAACGAACGGAGCTATTCTGAGTCCCCTCGCTGCCTGCGAAGTGGGTAGCAAAGAGGGGTTGCCGTCGCAGCTCCGCGGAACTTCTTCGGATCACCTCCGCCTGTTGCGCCGCTCTACGCCATCGCAACCGGTCACCCGTGTTCGAATTCCCATTCGAATCCAGCCCGGCAAAGTGCATCCACGTCCCTGCATGCTGCAGGCGCATGGCTGGACCAGTCACATCAAAATCGGCCACTTCGAAAGGATGGGAGGCAATGATCAAGGGAACCTACCTCGGCGCGGAACCTGAGTACTTGTGTCAATCACAACAAGATTCGTCGCGGGATCCTTGGCGCCTGCAGCAATAATCCGAATGATCCCTAAAATTCAGCCAATCCGCAGAGTCACCCGGGCTTCACAGACTGTTGACGGAGAAGCAAAAGACTGGAGGGGTCGTGCCGTTCAAGCGTTCGCGAGACAAAACGGCAAAGATTGCCAGTCGCATTCACGATGATGTGTGGAGTATTGGGAAGAAGGACAACCAAAACTTCGGCACCAGATGTGCTGCGAGATTGCCACCGCGAATAGTTCTCCGTGCCGGTGCGAGGGATTGTAAAACCTTCACCGGCGGGGAATCAGGAATCCCACCAAGTGGCTGCACAAGTTGCTACAATCGAGTGGGGCGGGCAAATCGCTTGTGCGGCCTTGATCCGGCGACTAGCATCCGCCAAATCATGGCGTACAATTTCGTCCTTGCAGAAAAACTTACGCACTCAATGAGCAGACGGACAACCATCTATGAATGACTTGCTTCATCTGGAACTGACAGACCGACAACGCGAACTGCTGTTGCGCGGGCTGCGTTTCGTGCGCAGCAGTCGCATGCTTGAAATCCGAGAAGTCCCGGACACGATCGAAGAGGAACGAAAGGCCGAATTGACCGAGATCCGTGAGCTTGTCGCAATTCTGGACCAGAAAGCCGCAAAGTAACTTTTGCACTCTTGTTCCCGGATCAGCCACCTCCGTTTCAGGCCGGAACGTCGAGGTGGCCTAATGCTGACGGGGAAATCGGGCTCCTGATTCTCACAATGCATAGTTCCTATCCACCGCAGGCTCGCTGACAGCCGGGGAAGGATCAGGGGTGTCTTTCACCACCCCATCGCATCGGCGACATTTGATCCCTTCCACGTTCCCTGGATGAAACGATGGAAGGTTCTCCTTTGGAACAAGGGGCAGCCGATGTCCCGCATCGCTGCCCCCATGTGAATGCACGTACATCTCGCGGCGATTATTGCGAGTCGTCGGCAAGCCGGCCTGAGATCGGAGCCAGGAAATTGCTTTCGACGGAGCGTGGGGATACTGCCGGGGGTATCAATCGTCGTCAGACTTCACTGTTGATGCCGCAATGATCTTCTGCTGCTCGTGGGCAGGCACAGGTTCGTAATGACTGAATTCAGTCACGTAGGATCCACGACCTCCTGTCATACTGGAAAGAGAGCGTGCATAGGTCATCAGTTCAGCCAGAGGGGCTCGCGCACGCACGATCTGCATTCCCTGGGGCAATAAGTCGATTCCTTCCATCCGGCCCCGGCGGGAGTTCAAATCGCTTGTAATATCTCCCACCGATTCGCCGGGAATTGTAATTTCGAGGTGCATCATCGGTTCAAGCAATGATGGCCGGGCCATTTTGAAGACATCCCGAAAACATCGACTGGCTGCCGTCCGAAATGCCGCTTCGTTGCTATCGACGGGATGGTCCTTCCCGAAAAAGAGTGCCACAGCCACATCCTGCACCTGGTATCCCGCGATGACCCCCTGTTCCATTCGCTCGCGGATCCCTTTTTCTACGGCGGGAATAAACTGATTGGGAACAGTCCCCCCCGTCACGCAATCCAGAAAGGCGAAATTGAGGTGCGGGTCATAGTGGTGCTCACGTAAGCTCTCGAACCGCTCACGGGTAAAGTACGTTTTGGGCTCAAGGTCTCGCGGAAGGGCGTAGACACGCAGGTGCACTTCTGCAAACTGACCAGAACCGCCCGACTGCTTCTTGTGACGATAGGACCCCTCGGCCTGCCCGGTGACCGTCTCTCGGTAAGGAATCTTGGGGAGATGAGTGACAACGTCGACCTTGTCTCGCTTGTGCAGTCGTTCGCGCACAATCTGAAGATGCAGGTCACTCATCCCCTGCATGACCATTTCCTGTGTTTGCGGATCGCGAGTGATGTGAAAGGTGGGGTCTTCTTCTTCGATCTTATGGAGAGCGCCGGAAATCTTTTGCTGATCAGACCGGCTTTTGGGTTCCACAGCCACACCAAACATCGGGGAAGGAAAGACCAGCCGCGGCATGAACACTCCGCGGTCGCCATTGACCAGAGTATCTCCAACCTGAAGTTCATCGACTTTGGCCACCACGACAAGATCACCCGCATGGGCTTCGTCCACCGCCTCGACATGACTTCCCTGCACGTCGAGGAGCTGATGAATTTTGATCCCGCGTCCGGTGCGCATGTCGCGGACGGTCGCGTCCTTGGACATCTTTCCTGACAGGACACGGATGAAACTCATCTTGGACACGAACGGATCGATTCGTGTCTTGAACACCTGAGCAACAAACGGTGCATCCTCTGCCGCATTGACTTCCACGTCTTCTCCGGTTTCGCTGGTCGCATGACGGACCAGTTTTCCCGGAGGTAGAGCAAAGTCCGTAATGGCATCCATCAGTTCCAAAACCCCGATACCCGTCTTGGCGCTCATGCAGATGATGGGAATCAGGGTCCCTGCCTGGACGGCGTTCCTGACCCCCTCAAGAACTTCGTCTGCTGACAGCTCTGCACCATCCAGATACCGTTCCATCAATGCATCGTCAGTTTCCGCGATGATGTCCATGATCGCGGCACCGTAGCCGGAGGGATCAACGACGGCACCATTCGAACCGGACGGTTGACTCAAGGTGCTGGTGACGGCGTGAAAGTTTGCAGCAACGCCACAAGGAACGTTGATCGGAAGGCACATGGCTCCGATTGATTCCTGGATGGCTTCGACCAGTTCCGCAAAGTTCGCGTTCTCTTGATCAAGCTTGTTAATGGCGATGAACCGCCCCAGTTGGGCCTGGCCGGCCAGCTCGAATGTTCGCCGGGTATTCGCTTCAACGCCCGCAGTGGCGCTAACGGTGATAATCGCCGTTTCGGCGGCACAGACCGCACTAATGACTTGACCAACAAAGTCAGGATACCCAGGCGTATCGATGACGTTGACTCGAACCCCCTGATGTTCGAAATGAACCATCGCTGAGGAAATCGAGAAGTGATGCTGGCGGGCTTCCTCATCGGTATCCAGCTGGCTGGTCCCTTCATCGACCGAGCCAGCCCTTGATCCGATTCCGGCCTTGAACAACATCTGGTCGGCCAGCGTTGTTTTTCCTACTCCTCCGTGTCCTACAAGAACAATGTTGCGAATTTGTTCCGCTTTGAATCTGGACATGAGAACCCCCATTTTCGATTGACGAATGCGCTCGAACAGGAGACAGGACGTGTCCGCTATTCTCACGACTCACAATCGGGAATTCCAGTTTTTCTTCAAAGGGGTCCTCAGTTTGAGGCAAAAGCAAAACGAAACATTCTGGCAGGACAATGACGCCAGTGTCGCAAATTAAAGTCGGGGCGTCGTCGGCTTGTTAGGAGCATCCCAGCCGTTCGCCCCTTTGACCTTCACCTTGCGGGAATAGACGCGATCGCCGCAGGTGCAGTACAGCGTGTCAAAGTTTTCACCGCCGAACGTCAGGTTAGAAACCTTGCCGTTGGGCGTTGGAATGATGCAGTTGACTCGGCCGGGTTGATCACACACTTGCAGTCCCAATCGTGTGGCAATCCAGACCCGTCCGTCTCGGTCGCATCGGATTCCATCCGCTCCACTGTCTTCAGCCGAATCAGGCACATGCAGATGGAAATACTTCTGCTTGTGGTTCAGCGAACCGTCTGGCTGAACCTGATAGCTGTAAACCCAATGCGTTCTGCTGTCGGCAACATAGAGCAGCGACTGATCAGGAGACAGACACACGCCGTTCGAGAACTTCAGTCCTGTATCCACCACTTTTTTCTCGCCGGTCGGACTGATGTAATAGACGTTGCTCGGATCAGTTCCATTCCAGCCGGGGTTCGTGACGTAGATTCCCCCCTGGTGATTGACGACCAGATCGTTTCCCCGAAATCCGTCAGCAATCACCTTTGATTGGCCAGACGGGTCCCAGGCCAGTACCTGACTCGTTTCTCCCGCGTTGGCATACAGCCGGCCATCGGGACCGAAAGCCTGTCCGTCGCCTCGCTTCGAATTGCCGAGAAACTCTTTGACGGTCCCTTCGGAAGTCACCTGATATGTCTTCCCCGCTCCGACATCGTTGAAGAAGACTTGCCCCTTGGCATTCACCGCAGGTCCTTCGGTGAACTTGTAACCTTCACCGACCAGTTTCCAGTCTTCTCCCGGAATCAGCAGTTCCTGCAATTGAGGGGAACCCGGGCCGGCTTTGACTTCCGCAGGCCAATCTTTCCATAGCCATCGCATGGCAGCGGGGAACAGTTTCGTGGCGGCTTCGGCGTTATGTCCCCCTTCACCCCATTCATGCGTCACTTCATACCCGGCAAATGTCAGTGAACGTTCCATCGCCTGATTGGCAGTCCACCAGTCCCCGGCATAGATATTCAGATCGTTGCTGCCGTCTTCCAGGAAGATGCGGATCGGTTTGGGCTCGTATTTGCGAATCAGCGTCGAATAGCTGTGCCCGCCGCGCAGGCCCACGTAGGTACCAACGGCACTGAAGACCCTGCGGAAGGAATCAGGACGCTCCCAGGCGGCAGTAAACGCACAGATCGCCCCGCTGCTGGCACCGCCGATCGCTCGGTCATTGCCCTTCTTGGACAACTTAATGGCTCGACCATCCGTCGACTGCCTGGTTTCGACATTCGGCAGCAGCTCTTCGAGCAGGAATCGAGCGTATCCATCACCCAAACCATCGTACTCAAAACTGCGGTTGTACCGTGGCAAGGCCTGATCCGAAGTCGCCTTGACGACTCCAGGAGTGACAAAAACACCGATCGTTACGGGCATTTCACCCTTATGAATCAGCTCGTCAAAGACCTCAGGAGCCTTATATTGAACTCCGTCCTGATTCACGTAGAGACACGCGGGCGTGGCAGGGTCGTACTGCCGGGGGATATAGATCGACACTTCACGCGTGGTCCCCGGGAAGATCTTCGATTGATCAAAGGTGTATTTGACAATCTCTCCCTGGGGGATCTCCTGGGCTTGCACAATCGCAGCTAACCAGGACGAAACACAGAGCACACAGATCGCACGCACGAGAGTCGATTTCGGCATCTTTTGATTTCCTGGACGGGCTTCGTGTCAGTTATTTTTCTAACGCCTGCCGGACGTTGTTACAGATCTTCCAGTGGCCCCACCCCGATCGTAGTCATCTGGCCGAGAGGGTACTGATCAAGCAGCTTGCGGATGTCGGATAGTTGCAGACTTTGCACGATATGGACGTCATCGGCGATGCTGCGGTATTCCCGGCGGAACAGCCAGTTATTGCCGAGCCCCCCCAGGCGTCCCATCGGCCGCTCACCACGCAGGACCAGTCGGGAACAAACTTTATTCTTGGCTTGTTCCAGCTCATCAGCGCTAATGCCGTTCCGATTGACGTCAGCGTAGATGCGAGCGATCCGTTCGAGATTGGCTTCGGTCTCTTCCGGGGGACCATTCAGGAATGTGAGATACGCACCTGTGTCTTCATATTCGTAGTAGCCGAGCTCTGCCGATTCCACGAGGCCGGGATCGAGCAGTTCCCAGTAGAGGCGGCTGTTACAGTCGTCGCCCACAATCACCGCCATGAGCTCCGCGGCGAATCGCAGGGGATCGCTGCCTGAGGGAGCGGGAGAGAGCTGAATAATCTGCTCTTGCTGGCAGTCGGCTTTGGCGATGAATCGCGTCGACGGACGAGGGTTGGCAGCAACAACAGGGCGACTTGATTTCCCCTGTGGCCAGTGAGCACAGTGCCGGTGAGCCAGTTCGACGACACTGTTCCAATCTGTATTTCCGGTTACTGCCAGCACGATGTTGCCCGCGAGATAATGCTCGCGGTGATATTTGCGCATTTGATCGGAGGTCAGATCGCTCACGCTTTCCGTCGTTCCCAGAATCGACTTTCCTAAGGGGTGTCCCCGAAAGTGGGTCTGCATGGCGTTGTCGTAAGCGACAGAAGAAGGTTGATCGGCGTACATGCCAATTTCTTCGAGAATGACTTTCTTTTCCATATCGAAGTCATCCTGCCGCAGCGTGGGAAACAGAATACTCGACTGGATCTCAAACGCT
>NZ_DASWWZ010000299.1:0-4624 GCF_036405755.1 Schlesneria sp. | reverse complement strand
GTCGATGGCGATGCGACCCGGAAGAAATGGGTTCTGACGGCAGCGAACAGCGTCTATGCCGTTGGCGATTTTGACGGTCGAACGTTCGCGGCCGATTCGAGCCGCGTCAAAGATGTACAGGGGATTGGTTTCTACGCCGCCCAGACGTTCAGCGATCTTCCCGGTGGCAAACGGATCCAGATCGCCTGGATGCAGGCCCCTTCACCGGGAATGTCATTCAATCATCTCCAGACACTTCCCTGCATCTTAAGTCTGGTATCAACGCCCGACGGTCCGCGACTGTCGCGGACTCCGGTTCCAGAACTGGTGACGCTGCGCGATGGACCCAATCAGGCCGATAAACTTTCCACTTTCAGATCCGAGCTGATTGAACTCATCGCGGAATGGGAACCGAATACGGCGGAAACGGTCGAGTTTCAGATTCGTGGTGCGAAAATTCAGTACGACGCCGGGAAGCAGGAAATTGTCGTGAATGGCCACCGCGCAGCAGCGCCGCTTGTCGGGGGCAAACAACGCGTGCAGATCTTCACCGATCGGACCGCACTGGAAGTTTTCGCCAGTAACGGTGCCACCTACGTGCCGGTACCGTTTATCGCCAAGCAGGACGACCAGGCGGTATCGGTCCAGTCGAACGGCCAGCCAGCAAAGCTCAAGTCGCTGGAAGTCTATCGATTGAAATCCGCCTGGAGCGGAAAGTAGTGCAAGGGTGAGGTCGGGGCCCAATCCGCGCCGAAACCGGTCCGGACCAGTCCAGACCAGTCCGGTGGCCACCGGGCCTTTGCCCCAGTTCCCCGATCGAGCTATCCCCCTGGACCTGCATCGTCCCCCCGGGTCGACCTTCCGCTCGCCGAAACGGCCGTGGACACGGCCGACAGGAAAGGATGCAGGCAATGACCAGGGGGGTTGTGCAAGGCCCGAAATCCGCTGGGAAGGCACCGTTGCTTTTGTGGTGGACGGGAAAAGTTCTTTTTGCGGAAGATCCTTGGGATACGGAAATCCAATGACCAGTTTACTCGACCTGCCGGCCGTGAGCGGATGCTACCTCTTTCCTCAAAGTCGCACCGTCCGCAAAGCGTGGATGGTTCCCGTCGATGGAGCGGAACTCGCCTGTGTTCACCATGTCATCGACCCGGCGCGACTGACGCTGATTCATTTCCATGGCAATGGAGAAGCCGTGGCCGACTATGTCCCCTGGATGGCGGAAGAACTCGCAGCACAGGGACTGAACTCGCTGTTTGTTGAGTACCGCGGCTACGGAGCCTCCACCGGTGAAGCACAGCTTGTCGCCATGCTCGGTGACGGCGAAGCGGTGATGAAAGCGGCGGGACTGACTCCTGAACGAGTCATCGCCTTCGGGCGGTCAATCGGCTCGCTGTACGCGATCGAACTTGTCCATCGGCAACCGACCACGGCGGGGTTGATCCTGGAAAGCGGAATTGCCGAACCGGCCGAACGGTTTCTCAAATACGCCGACCTCAGGGGGACGGAGTTGACGCCGCAGGATGTGATGGACGAAGCCCGACGCCACTTTCATCACCGACAAAAGCTGTCAGGGTATCGAGGCCCGGCGTTGCTTTTGCACACCGTCAACGACGGAATGGTCGAAATTTCCCATGCGGAACGCAACCTGGAATGGCTGGCAGGCGATCAGAAAAAGCTGATTCGATTTTCCGCAGGGGACCATAACCGGATCATGGAATGCAACGCACAAGCTTACTTTGATGAAATCGGTGAGTTTGTGAAATTGCTGGAAATCGGATAACAGTGATGGACCACGAGACACAGTGACTTGATCCTGCGGCGTGATGCAGAGTCTTGATTCACCGTCGTTCGAGTCCCCCTCGGGCTCAGTAAGTTGGGTGTCAGAAGGACCGGAAAATGTCACGATTCTGTTGCCTGTCGCCATGGATGTTGTGCCTTGGAGTTTTCATCAACGTCGCCGGGGGTGAGGATCGCGTTGCTCTGCCGGGAGCCGGGCTGACGATCCCTGCTTTCAGCCTGACCGATCTCAGCGGAAATGCCGTCAAAGTCTCTCCGCGAGAGAAGGCCCGGCTGACGGTCGTCTGTTTCCTCGGAACGGAATGCCCGCTCGCACGACTCTACGCACCACGTCTCAGTCAGTTGGAGAAAGAGTTCTCGGCGCAGAAAGAGGCCGATCGGCCGCTGGTCCGCTTCATCGGGGTCAACAGCAATTCGCAGGACTCTCAGGAAGAAGTCTCCGCCTTCGCGAAGGAATACGGAGTCACCTTTCCGCTGTTCAAAGATCCGCTCAATCAAGTGGCCGATCTGTTCGGTGCAAAGCACATGGCGGAAGTGTTCGTCCTCGACGAGGATTTCGCTGTTCGCTATCGAGGGCGGATCGACGATCAGTACCAGCCGGGCGTTTCCCGTGGGCAACCGACACGGCAAGATCTGCGTGTCGCCATTGAAGAACTGCGGGACCGAAAACCTGTAAGTGTCCCCCAAACCGAAACGACTGGCTGCCTGATTGGGCGCGTGAAGATTCCGAAGTCCCCTTCGCCAGACCAACCCGCGGTGACTTACTGCCAGGAAATTACCCGCATCCTGAACCAGCATTGCGTCGAGTGCCACAGGCCCGGCGAGATTGCCCCGTTCTCGCTGACCGACTATGAAGAAGTCAAAGGGTGGGGCGAGACAATTCTCGAGACGATCGCTGCCGGCAGGATGCCGCCGTGGAATGCCAATCCGGAATACGGGCACTTCCGCAATTCACGCTTGATGCCGGAATCAGATCAGAAACGGATTCGGGAGTGGGTGGAAGCCGGAATGCCTTACGGCGATGAGTCACAGCTTCCCCCGCCTGCGGAATTTCGTGACGGATGGCAACTGTCGCGGGAACCGGACCTCGTGCTGAAAATGCGGGACAAGCCGTTTAAGGTCCCGGCCATTGGAACGGTCGAGTATCAATACTTCGTGGTCGATCCGCATTTTGAAGAGGACCGCTGGGTCTCGGGGGCGCAGGTCATTCCCGGCAACCGACCGACCGTTCATCACTGTATTGTCTTCGTACGACCACCCGATGGGACCGACGTACGCGGCGTAGGATACGTGACCGGGTACGTCCCGGGGCAGCGCAGCTTTACCATGGCACCGGGATACGCCCGCCGTGTTCCCGCCGGGTCCAAACTTGTCTTCCAGATGCATTACACCCCCAACGGAGCCCCGCAGGAAGACCTGACTCAGATCGGATTGACATTCATTCCCGAGTCGGAAGTGACCCACGAGGTTTTCACCCTGCTGGGGATCGATCAGGAGTTCGAGATTCCGCCTCATGCGGCCGACTTTGCAGTTCATTCCAGCGTTAGCTGGTTCCCTAAACGGGCTGAGCTGCTCGCGATCGTCCCGCACATGCACGTCCGGGGAAAAGCAATTCAGGTGGCAGGTCGACGCGGGGACTCCGTCCAGACTCTGCTGGATGTCCCGCGCTACGACTTCAACTGGCAGCATGTCTATGAACTGACCACGCCACTGAAGCTGGATCAACTCGACGAATTGATGTTTACGGCCCACTTCGACAATTCAGCGGGGAACCCAGCGAATCCGGATCCCTCACAGACCGTAACGTGGGGAGACCAGACGTGGGAAGAAATGGCAGTGACCTTCTTCGAAGTCTCTGAGCCACGGGATTCTCAACAGGAGAGCGAGCCTCGGGCGAGCAAGCGGAAGCTGATCGTCAAATCGGCATCGGAAAAAGTCGACACGCAATCGGTGGAACAATTTGTGACCGATTTCTTTAAGCGGTTCGACAAAAATCAGGACAGTGTCGTTGAGAAACACGAAACTCCGCTCGGCTTCCGCAGGTACGCGTTCTATCAGTATGACAGCAATGCCGACGGAAAACTGAGTCGTGAAGAGATTCGGTCCGCAGCAGAACGGGGCCGGCCTCAACGATAGAGCACACGGAACGAGGGTCTGGATTGTCAATTTCGCATAGCTTCGGACGCTCGACCGCCTGGATTGTCGATCGCCCCATCTGGGCCATACTGATCCTGGTCCTGATCACTTCCGTCGCCACGGTGGGCTACATCGACCCTGACCTTGTCAGGAATCTTTTCCTGCCGAAGCCCGTCGTAAACGAAGCGCCAGCCGCCCCCCCGGCGGCACCGGCCGAGCAACCGGTTGTGAAACCCCGTCCGCAGGTCGAAGCACTGGACCTCACCCGGTCCGATGCAATCCTGGTCATTGAGTCTGATTCGATCTTTACACCCGCGGGCGCTCAGGCCCTGCGTCACATGGTCCAGTCACTCGAGTCACTTCCGTACGTCTGGAAGGTGCTGTGGATGGACCGGGTTCCTGTGCTCAATATCTTCGGTCTGCGCGAACCCCTTTTTCCCCACTCACAGGCCTCGCCGGCCCGGTTTGCCGCTGCCCGTGAGCATGCTTTGGCGAATCCCCTGGTGAAAGGGCAGTTGCTGTCGCCAGACGGTCGAACATTGATTGTGCTCGTCAATTTTGACTGGCTTTACATCACCAGCGACGATGACTGCACGGTCAACCTCAGGCGGGCCGCCGAACAGGCGTTGGCGGAATTTCCGGAAGTCAAATTCACAGTGGCGGTGACGGGACAAGTCCCACTCCGGCTGACGATGGAGCAGACCCATGA
>NZ_DASWWZ010000298.1:0-7028 GCF_036405755.1 Schlesneria sp. | reverse complement strand
CCCGGATTCGTGAACGACAATGACGGCCGGGGCCTCGATGACCTCGTTCTTCTCGTTCTTGGCCGAATACCACTCGAGCGCCACCAGATCGTTGACTTCAATACCCGAGGGACGGGGCGACGGGAATCGGACGATCGATGGATCCAGCGGGTGCTCGTTCGGCTGGACGGTCACTTCGAACCTGACCGGCTTCCACGACAGATCCACTAGGCACTGCCGTGCGTCCTCAGACGTTTCGTCGCCGGCATTCAATCCGTCCGCTGCTTCATACTTCTGAAGCGGGACAAAATTCTCAGACCATCCGGCGGAAGCGGTCAGCAAGACAAACAAACACCCAAGCGAGCGAACGTCCATGACACTTCTCCTTCGGCGATGTTTCTGAGTGACGCCCGCTTCAAGGTTTTCCCGACATCAACTTACCCGATATCAACGGGGCGGGAGCCAACTGTTATCCGGGCACATGATAGATGACCCTCTCGCCCTGAATCCGGTTTCACACGATGCACCATGACGGATTCCAGCGATCTCATGAACTTTGAGCGGATGCGAAGAATCGGAGGAACGTACTTCCGGGACGGCACTTGCCAGGCAGATCATTTTACCAGATCACCGACGAACGGAAGGACCTGTTTTTCGTACGAGACCCCTTCGCTGCCGTCGACCGATCCGCTGAATCGTTTCAGCAATTCTCCGTCGCGTCCATAAACGAAGACGGCGGGGATGGAATCGAGTTTAATTTCGTCGAACAATTCATCTGCCGCAACGGTACTCATCCGGTGCAGTACCTGATTTTCGACTTGGGAACCGAGGAAGTTCAGGACCCGTTCCCGGTAGAATTCCGGCGGCTTGTTCTTGATACCGGCGTAGTCGACATCGAATGAGATCGCCACGACATCGTTCGGGAACCGCTGATGTAATGAAATCAGGTGGGGAAACTCAGTCATACAGGGTTCGCACGCCGTCGACCACATATCGACGACGACGATCTTTCCCTTGTGCTCGGCGATCAGCGTCTGCAGTTCGGCCCAGGTGGAGTCGATCAGTTCCACGGAGTTCTGTGGCTTGGCTTGCGTTGCTTCGTCGGACACGGATTGGGATTCCGTAACCTGACCATCGTTCACCACGGCTGCCGCTGCGGGAGCGGTGGCCTCGGTGGGCGTCTGGGCGGGATCGGAATGGCTTACCCCTGCTGCGCCGCTGCATCCTTCGACGAAACCGATGGCGATCAAGTATACCCAGATCATTCTGCTGCGAATCATTTATTCGACCTGTTTCAGGGGTTACTTGCTGTTGAGCTCGGAAATTTCGCCTTCGATTCGTGCTACGATTGGATCGAACTGAGCGATTTCAACCGCGTTGTTACCCTGCTCGTGCTTACGAAATCCGGTCAGGTAAGTGATGTTCTGGGGACGCCAGCGGTGGAAGAACTGCATGTTCTTTTCCACAACTTTCTGGCGAATGAGTTCCCCTTTTTCATCACTGGGGGAAAGGCGTGGCCAGCCCTGCTGAATCTGAATCGCCGTGACCAGTTGGGAATAGCCAAACGGTCCAAAATGCAGTCCGTTCTCGGTGAGATTCGCTGTCGGTTTTGGCAGTTCGAACAGATCGATGACCGGGGCACTTCGTCGGGCGGCCAGATCGCGAACGGCGGCGGCGTAGATGGCCAGCGTGCCATTCTGACGACTCGCATCGGGCAGAGGTGACTTGGGTCGTTCCCACTTGTGCGGCGTCATAAAAGCCAGTCGAGCTCCGGTGGCCTGGACGTCATTGCAAAGCTTTTCGTACTGAGCGACGAACTTTCCGACCCCTGCCTCGCCCGCGAAAGACTCGTTCTGTCCGTATCCCATCACGACCAGGGTCGGCTTGAGTAACGTGATCAGCTCGATCATCCGCTGGTATCCCACCTGAGGGGGATCGAAGATGCCTCGGCTTTCCGCCCAGACCGTGTCTCCGCTCCAACCCAGATTGCGGAACGTCACTTTCCGGTCAGGCCATGCTGTCGTCAAGGCGGTCTCGAGATAGCCGAACTGGCCTTCGCGTTCGATAAAGGTACCACCCAGAAAGACAACGCGGTCCCCGTCCTGCAGTTCCAGTTTCGGGGGCGAGTCCTTGGCGGTCGCCAACGATCCCATCGCGAGCAGTGTGATTGACTGAAGCAGAACGTATCCGACAGAACAGCGACCCATCTCAATCCTTCCCTATTTGAGGACGTCCGAGCCGATTGAAACGGGGGCTGATCCCGTTTCGAGGCCGGAGAGTGTCCCTCACTCTGAACGATAGACCTATCTGGCATACTCGATGACGCGGGTCTCTCGCAAGACAGTCACCTTTACTTCACCTGGGTAGGTGAGTGTCTGTTCAATCGCCGTGGCGAGGTCCCGGCATAGCTTGGCGGCTTCACGGTCGTTGACATCCGCGGGATTCACAATGACGCGGACTTCGCGTCCCGCCTGCACGGCAAAGGCTTGTTCGACACCGGGGAACCCGCAGGCGAGCGTTTCGAGTTCTTCGAGTCGGCGGACGTACTTCTCAAGCGTTTCACGTCGAGCACCCGGTCGTGAGGCCGAGCAGGCGTCGGCGGCTGCCACGAGGACTGTGTAGATGTATTCAGGACGGATGTCGTCGTGATGCCCTTTGGCGGCGTGGACGACTTCCCCTTTTTCGCCGTAACGTTTAAGCAGTTCGGCTCCGACTGCGGGGTGTCCCCCTTCCATTTCGTGGTCTGCCGCTTTGCCAATGTCGTGCAGAAAACCACAGCGACGGGCCAGGTTTCCATTCAGGCCGAGTTGAACGGCCATCATGCCGGTGAGGTGGGCCACTTCAATGGAGTGCCGCAGGACGTTCTGGCTGTAACTGGTTCGGAAGTAGAGCCGACCCATCAAATCGAGCAGCTTTTCGTGCAGGTTAGGTACATCCGCTTCCTGGGCCGCTTCTGCCCCCTGCCGGCGAATGAACTCTTCCATTTCCTTTTGCGTTTCAAGTACGATCTCATCGATGCGTGTGGGATGGATGCGGCCATCCTGAATCAGCTTGACCATCGACTGCTTGGCCGTTTCGCGGCGGACACTGTCGAATGCAGAGACGACCACGACGCCCGGAGTATCATCGACGATGACGTCAACGCCGGTTGCTTTTTCAAACGCCCGGATATTCCGGCCTTCACGACCAATGATGCGACCTTTCATCTCGTCGTTGGGGATATCGACGGTCGAAACCGTGGTCTCGGACGTATGGGCCGAGGCGTATTTCTGAATCGCCATACCGATGATTTCGCGAGCCTGCTTCTCGGACTGTTGTCGGAGCTCGGCTTCGTGCTTGAGGATTAATCCACCGGTTTCGTTCTTGAGTTCGCGTTCGAGCTGATCCAGCAGCATGGCGGTCGCGGTCTTCTGGTCCAGCCCGCTGATCTTATAGAGCTGTTCCTGTTCCTGCTTGATGATCTTTTCGAGTTCTTTTTCCTTGGCTTCAACGACTTTTCCGCGTTCGGTCAGCTTGAGCTGGGTCGCCTCGAGCATCCGCTCTTTCTTGGCGATGTCGTCCAGTTGATCCTTGAGGGACGCTTCTCGTTTATCAAGTTTTCGCTCTTGATTGCGAATTTCATCTTTCATGGCGTTGAGATCTTTTTCGATCTCTTCGCGTCGTCGCAGGCCTTCTTCCTTGGCGGCCAGTTCAGCCGTTTTGCGAAGGTTTTCGCCATCGCGTTTGGCCAGCTCGAGAATTTCGTCGCGCGATTTATACGCGGAACCGCGAATCATTCGCTCCGCGAAGAAGCCTGCTGCACCGCCGAGGACCAGCCCCAGCAGAATTGAAATCATATCCATACGTACGCGCCCTTCACGATCCTGGCAACAGAAGCCTCCGGACCTCGCACAGAACGCAGGATTCGTTCGGCGTAAGCGTGTGCCGACGATGCGCGATCGCAATACGCGTCGCGATTCAGAGAAACTGGCTGAGCATCACGAAATCAGCGGACTGAGCGGCGTGCTGGAACACGGACCCGCACCAGAGATGTCGGCCAAAACAACGACCATGGCCACGTCGTCAGCTCCTTCGGTGGACCGACTGACGACCACAACAAGGCCATCGTTTGCTGGGGCGAATCGGACGACTTACGCAGCCATGTGTCGAAACGCCAAACAAAGCCCTTCACGGCCCCGTCGAGCTTCTCTACGGTTCTCCAGGAGATACACCAGAGAAAGGTCAGCAATAAACCGATCGATTCGCCAAGAAATGAAAACATCCTGGCACTTTCCGAAATGAATCGCTAAGCGGCAGGCAACCGAGAACGGATGCCATCAAACCAATCAACTCCGAACCATCTTCGGCCCGGTTGCTTCTGGAAATACGTCACCTGTCGGTGACAATCACCAAAAATTGACTGTCTTATACTAACAAACGTTGATCTGCGTTCAACCGTAAGGCTGAAACAGCTTTTATCAGCCCCATTAGATCAACAGCCCCCGAGCTGGCAATATCGACAGACTGCCGCTTTGGAGAACTTGTATGACCCCTGGGCGTGATCTGGACAGCGCCACCGTCCGCGTCCGGCATGACGGTGGGCTGCCAATTCACTACTGAACCTGGACGAAATCTTCGTCGATTACTCTTCCTGCTCGCGCAGTTTTGCCAGGACGCTGATGTCTTCCAGTGTCGTGGTGTCCCCTGCCGATTCGCGGCCCGCCGCGATGTCCCGCAGCAGACGACGCATGATTTTCCCGCTACGTGTCTTGGGCAATGCGGGGGTAAACCGGATCTTGTCCGGGGTCGCCAGTGCCCCAATCTGCTTACGGACATGCGCCGTCAACTCACGTTCGAGCGATTCGCTGCCGCTGCCGCTCTTGAGGGAAACGAAGCAGCAGATCCCTTCACCTTTAATGTCATGAGGGAAGCCCACCACGGCGGCTTCCGCCACTTCGGCGTGAGCAACGAGTGCTGATTCGACTTCCATGGTGCTCAGACGATGACCGGCGACGTTCAGCACGTCGTCGACGCGCCCCATCACCCACGTATAGCCATCCTCGTCCTTTCGCGCACCATCCCCTGCGAAGTAACAGCCGGGAATCGTGCTGAAATAGGTCTGCTTAAAGCGATCATGGTCACCGTACAGCGTTCGCAGCATCGAGGGCCATGGCTGCTTCATGACCAGCAGGCCACCCTGGTTGGGGCCCAGAGGGTTCCCTTCTTTGTCAACAATTTCAGCAACGATACCAGGAAGGGGACGAGTACAACTTCCCGGCTTTGTCGCTGTGACCCCGGGCAGCGGCGAAATCATGATCGAACCGGTTTCGGTCTGCCACCAGGTGTCGACGATTGGGCAGCGTTCCTGGCCGATGACCTTGTGATACCACATCCACGCTTCCGGATTGATGGGTTCACCGACGGAACCGAGCAGACGCAGGCTGGAGAGGTCGTACTTGTTCGGCCACTCGTCACCCCACTTGATGAAGGCGCGAATCGCCGTGGGGGCCGTATAGAAGATGTTGACCTTGTACTTCTCGATAATTTCCCAGAAACGGCCTTCGTGGGGCCAGTTCGGAGCCCCTTCGTACATGACTGAGGTCGCGCCGTTACTCAAAGGCCCGTAGACAATGTAACTGTGGCCAGTGATCCAGCCGATGTCGGCGGTGCACCAGTAGGTGTCTTCGTCTTTCAAGTCGAAGACCCACTTTGAGGTCATCATTGTTCCGAGCAGGTAGCCGCCCGTGGTGTGCAGCACTCCCTTTGGCTTGCCCGTACTTCCCGATGTATAGAGGATAAACAGCGGATGTTCGGCATCCAGTTCGACGGGGTCGCAGTCAGATGCGACGTCTGACATCAGGTCGTGCCACCAGTAGTCACGATCCGGGACCATGTGGACCGGTGTGCCCATGCGGCGAACCACGACAACCCGCTCGACCGAAGGTGATTTTTCCAGGCTGGCGTCGACGGCCTGCTTCAGCAACAGTTCCTTGCCGCGTCGCCAGCTACCGTCGGCGGTGATGATCAGCTTGGCCTGTGCGTCGTTGTTACGGTCGGCGACAGCATCAGAACTGAAACCGCCAAAAATGATCGAATGCGTGGCACCGATGCGTGCACATGCCAGCATCGCGATGGCCAGTTCGGGGATCATGGGCATGTAAAGCGTCACGCGATCGCCCGCGGTAATCCCGAGTTTCTTCAGGACATTGGCGAACTTACAGACTTCGCGGTGCAGGTCCTGATACGTCAGAACTCGCGTGTCGCCAGGTTCACCTTCCCAGATGATCGCGGCCTTGTTCTTGCGCCAACTGGTCAGGTGCCGGTCGAGGCAGTTGTAGCTGGCATTGATCTTGCCACCGGTGAACCATTTGGTGTCGGGCATGGTTCCCTGAAGGACGTGGTCCCACTTTTTGAACCAGTGCAGATTGTTGGCCAGTTCACCCCAGAATGCGGAGGGATCAGACTTTCCCTGCTCACACATTTGCTGGTATTGCGCTTCCGAATTGATATTGGCCAGCTTGGTGAATTCGGCTGGCGGTGGAAACGACCGAGTTTCCTGAAGAACGCTTTGAATATTTTCGCTGGACATCGATGTCGTCTCCGGAATCGCGCTTAAGATCGAATTAAATGGATATTTACCTCGTGGGCGAGGATTAAACCCGGATTCGTCAACGAATTCCATGCAACCGAGAACTGTCGGGGCCGAAACTGGCACAGAGTGCAACGGGTACTGATTTTACGGACGGTGTACTGTTGCGTTTTCAGCCGAAATTGTCCCCTGAGCGCGCTGCTGACTCGTCTGAGCGTGTCTGCTTCCGATTGCATGCCCAATACCGAAGAATCCCTTGTCGCGCCCGTTGCGTCAACGGATCCGCTCAATGGTCATGCGAATCCACGTGGGGGGCAGCACTGCTGCGACGGCGACTTAATTGCGACTCCTCGAACTGAAAGCAGACTTTATGGGCTGTTTTCCATTCCTGGGCCTCGGCCATTCTGATGATCTGATCAAAATGAGCTCGCTCCTTGTCGGACATCTCTCCTTCGTCGTAGCGAGAGTCAATCGCCTCTTT
>NZ_DASWWZ010000297.1:0-13818 GCF_036405755.1 Schlesneria sp. | reverse complement strand
TGATCAGCCCCAGATCGTGTGCAGTTCGGTTGGCAGTGTCGATGGATATGACCCCGCTTCGGGTCAGCAGCTTTGGTCTTACGAAGATGTCGGCGGAAATTCGTCCGCGACCCCGATCGTCTTCAATGGAGATCAGGTGCTGCTCGGTGCATCCGCGCGATCCTCCGAAGGAACATCAGAAAAGGGTGAGCGGACTAACCTGCTGGGGAGGATCGTCCGTGACAATGATGGCTGGAAGTTCAATGTCCAGTGGGTTGCGGACAAGGCGCGAGGCTCGTTCAGTTCACCCGTTTGTTCGCAGCAGCGGGCCTACTGGATCAATTCGTCAGGGGTCATCTTCTGCCTGGATCTGGCCAGCGGCAAGGAGCTCTTCTCTCGCCGACTTTCGTGTGGAGCATGCTGGGCGACACCCATTCCGGTCGGCGACCGAATCTATGTTTTCGGCAAGGACGGAATTACGACCGTGCTGCAGGCTGCGGACGAATACATCGAACTCGCGGCGGTCAATCGACTCTGGCCATCCCCCGAAGAGGCAGAAAAAAAGCCGGATGCTCCCTCGATCCAGGGGGAACAGGACCCGAACCGTAGAAGGGCCATGCAGAACGCTGCCGGCCCGATTCAGTATGGTGCGGTCGTCATTCCCCAAGGTGTGGTTATTCGATCCGGAAATGCGCTCTACTGCGTGAAGAGCGTTAGCGTCCCTCAATAACCCGCACACACATGCGAGTTGAGCCTTCGTCGTTGATCCGCATCAGACGTCATCGCCCGATTCCGGTTCTGGCAGTGCGGGCATTCCTAACGCGTCTTCGATTTTTTCTGCGGCTCGCGCCAGCCGGGCGAACAGGCGTAGCTGAATCGTCGTCAGTCGTGACTGCATTTGATAAGCGACATCAATCAGTCCACCCAGATCCTGTTCTTCCGGAACATGAGGCAGTGCGTAATCACGCAGGGTGATGTCTGCACGGGCATGATCGAATGGGTAGAGTTGATTTCCCATCTCCTGCTGGATTGTCTCGAGTCGCGATTTGAGAGTGGTCAGTTGAGTTTGAAGCAACTTCAGGACACGCGGGCTGAGTTCCCGTGATGCACAGTGCTCCCACAGAGTCATCAGGCGGTGAGTCGTGGTTCGCAGCGATGGCAGTTCACCAATGAGTCGGCTGACGTATTGTTCCTGCGGAAGCAGGTCATCGACTTCATAACACAAGCTTTCACCGTCGCTGATTTTCTCGACAAGATCAGGGACGTGAAGCAGTTGCAGCGCGAATGACAGGCGGTCACCTGCTTCGGTTTCAAAAGCGAGCATTTTTCCGGCGAGTACCATGACGCCATCGCGAGCGCGCTCCAGTTTCGTCTCTAAGGCGGGTGCAGATGCGTCTGTCAGGCGATACTGAGCGGGAGGAAAAGGAACCTGGGCCTGAAGCAGGGTCTGGGCCGCGATCGTGTCAAACAGGACCTCTTCCGCATAACGGTACCGGGGTGAGATGCGCTGATACGTGGGCAGTTCTTCAATCATTCGCTCGCGGGCCCGCTTCAAATGACTGACAATCTCGTCCGGATTCTCGGGGGCGTCTGTCGATTGGGGTGCGATCGGCAGCGGACGAAGGAGGGGAATTTCGGTTTGAAAGTAGCGTCGCAGCGCCTTGCCGGCGTTGATTTCTTCGGTCTGTCGCTGCAGCATTTTCTCCACCGGGTGGATCAGTCGCTGAGAGAATTTGTCATTGAGGGAGTCACGATAGAATTGCTCGGTCACTCCTTTAGAGATTTCCCGAAAGCGATCGAACAAGATCGTTGCGGGAAACTTTTCCCCACTGATCTCACGCGGAAACTGGCCCGGAGAGCCGTCTCTCTCTGCGGCCAGGATGCGATCGCGATCGGAGGGGTGGGTGTCCAGCAGTGATGATTTCTGCTGGGTCATCATCTCATGAATCTTTGATTTCACTCGGGGAGTAATATATCCCGCGTTAGCGACAGACAGGGCAATGATGTCGTCTGGAAGTCGTCCTTCGTCATAGAAGGCCGAAATGTCGCGAAGTGACGTCTGTTGTGCGACATCCAGCTCACGCAGCCTGCGCATGGCAGAGGCGAGAGCCTTTGCTCCGACCATTCGGACTTCGCAACGGTCGGCGTTGAATTCCATCTCACGCGACATCAGGCAGCTAATGGCCGTTCCGGCCATCGCAAAGGCGTACAGAATCCAGCGGGAGACCCAGATCATCGCAAGAATCGCCAGCGAACAGATGGCAACCAGCCCCCCCATGGAAGATAGCTGCATCAACCGCTCGTCGACGGCGTCCCGTTCGTACGCAACCGTGAACAGCCAGTGATTTGTGCGGCGGACCATGTTCTCCAGCCACATCGCCGTTTGCTGCGTGAAATGGCCCAATTCATGGGCGAGGATTCCGGTAAACTGCTGTAGGTTCATTCCAGCGACCAGCGGCAGTCCGATGTAGAGAGAAATTCCCCGGCGAATTCCACCACCGGTCCAGCGCCGGCGGATTTCTGCGGCGGCATTCAGGTCACACGTAATGTGAATGGCGGTCGGGCGAGGTGCCCCCAGTGCGTCGCACAGCCGGTTGATGTAGTCAAAGAGAAAGGGCTCCGCTTCTTTCCTCAGGGCGCGAGGTCGCTTGATTGCGGCAGTTCGGGCCAAAAAGGGCTTCAGTAATGCCAGTAGCAGGCCCGTTCCCAATAAGACAACCAGTCCGACCAGGGTTCCCCGTAAGAGAGCGGGCCAACCCGGAAGAATGTGATCGGCGTACCGCACGGTGGCGAATATCAGTCCCGCCAGCAGGATCATCATCGCGAAGTAAAGCAGAGGTAACAGCAGAACCGCTGCAGCAGTGAGCGCCAGGCCCATCACATATTTGTGCGTTACCGGCGGGAGTGGGACTTTTTTCTCGACGGCTTCGAGGATGCGCGCTTTCTGCTTAGACGAGAGGGGCGAAGCTCGAAGTGTCATAGGAGGTCGTCGGTCCAGCCGGGATGAAGTGCTCGAACTTAACTAATTGACAAGACCTGTGAAATTCTGGTGGTGCACTACGATCATTCAGCTTCCGATTATCGGTCGCAGGATTGAGGTTGCTCGTGAGATGGGGGACGGCTGTTGGGCGTTCTCTGCATTCAGAATGCCATCAGAGATGAATGATCACCGATATCAGCCAGATGGCAGAGGCCAGGGTGAGACCGACGGCAAGGGCCGCAAGGATCGGTACCAGGCGGTACCAGCCCGGATTTGCATCCTCTGCTTGCCGGCGACGTAACCGACCTCGTTCTTCAATATAGTTCTCCGGCGTAATCGTGTTGTCGTCCAGGACCGGTATTGGCGTCCCACATTCCTTGCATGCCATAGTACGCCCCTTCCATGCGTCTTTCACACGGTGCTGGGCTCCACAGATATCACATTCCGCCAGGATCGCCATGCGGCGAAATTCCTCTTCCTGTAAGCACAGGATTCTTCAAGTTTTGAAATAACGGACTTAGCAAGCCTGTCATGAACAGCTAGCAGTTGCAGAGTTCTACCTTATACCGGTTTCATTCATCAACCCGGTTAGAATGACGCCCCGAAGTGCGGAATTGAAGAGGAATCATTGTCTGAACCTTACGATTCTGACATTGCTAATCACGGTCAGCTTGTTTTCCGCTTTGATTGCGGTTCAGTCCACTAATGACCCAGCGGACTTATTGACCGTTGGCCAGCGACAAACTGCCGTGCTGCAAGTTGTCGCTGGCCTGGAGTCCGACTGAAAACAGGCCATTGATGATCAGGAAGAAGGGTCAGTCGAGGGACCCCTGATCCCGAATAAAGTTTCGCAGGTAGACTGCGCTTTGCTTGAGAGACGCCTTGCGGGCGTCGAGAGATTCTTCATAGGCCCGATCTTCTACTTCGACACAGACAGGGCCGCGATAACCGACGTCACCGAGTGTGCCAAAGAACTGGCCCCAGTTGACGTCTCCCAACCCGGGCAGCTTGGGGGTGTGGTACTGGTTTGGATGCGCCAGAATTCCCACTTCATCAAGTTTATGCCGATCGATGCGGACGTCTTTCGCGTGCACATGGACCAGCCGGTCGGCGAATTCACGAATCGGCTTCAGGTAGTCCATCTGCTGCCAGATCATGTGGGACGGATCGTAATTCAGGCCAAAGTTCAGGCTGGGAATGTCATCGAACATCCGTCTCCAGATCGCCGGTGTTGTGGCGAGGTTCTTGCCCCCGGGCCATTCATCCTTTGAGAAGAGCATGGGACAGTTTTCGATCCCAATGCGAACACCGTGATCTTCTGCGAATTTGACCAGTGGTTTCCAAGTGTCGATGAACCGGGGCCAGTTATCGTCGACGGACTTCGTCCAGTCGCGCCCCACGAAGGTGTTGAAGCGGGTTAAGCCGAGCAGCGAGGTCGCTTTAATCACCTTCCGAATGTGCTCGACGTACCGTTCGGCTTCCGCGAGGTCCGGTGCGAGTGGGTTCGGATAGTATCCCAGGCCACTGATCGCGACCCCTGCGTCGCTTATGATCCCCTTCACTTCGTCGGCCTGAGCGGACGAGAAGTCGGTCACATCGACGTGCGTCACCCCGGCGTAGCGCCGCTCGGCTTTGCTGGGGGGCCAGCACATCAGCTCGACGCAGGAAAAACCGTAAGTCCTCGCGAGCCTGGCGACTTCTTTCAGAGAACATTCAGGAAGGATTGCACTGACAAAACCAAGCTGCATTCGTGGGATTCCTGTGAGAACAGACGGGAAGCAAATTCAGGCCGAAACAGGATAGTCACGCCCGGGGAGATTCACCACACAGGCCCTCTCCCCTTGATTGCAGACGACCAGCCATGCGGTTGTTCACCTCTCTGCGAAACAGGTTCCTGCCGGGGACCCCCTCAGCGTGCGAATGCCATCCTCAGAGAGTCGTCATGGATGCGGACGGGTCACTCGCGGAAGACTTCGTAGTTCCTGCGAAAAGCTCCCGGATTACTCGGGGATGCGATTCAGGGTGTAATACGCTTCCTTGTGCAGCAGTGGTTGGCCTGTAGCCGAACGAACTCCACCCGAGATCAGCTCGTGGACGTTTCCTGCTTTCAAACTGTCGACCACCAGCCTGACCGTGAGTTGATCGGGTGAGACCGTGGCACTCACGATCTTCGGATGGGTCTGATCGACTTCGGGGCTGCCATATTGGGCCTGGTAGATGTAGCCGTAGGTTTCGAGCTGATAGCTATCGATTGTGGCGGCTGACTTGGGGTCGACGGGTTGAGTGAATTTCAGCTCGAATCCGTCTGGCTTGGCCCGCATTTCCTGAATTTCGAACGGAGTTTTCCCTGTCCAGACAACGCGATCCAGGGAGCCTGGCTTCTGGCCCCGCGAGGCCCAGCCCCGATTGGTTCCGCCAACAAACAGTGTACCCGTGTCGGTCAGCAGCATGCCGACGCAGCCTGACCCAAAACCCTCGCGGAATGGGAAACACGCCCCCTGATAATGGCCATCGATCTTTTCGAGGAAACATCGCATGACCGTGCTGTCGCTCTGGTCCGCGACGAACATCTGCCCCGTGAACGGACCGAATCGTCCTTCGGTTGTGTCGCAGACAATCCCACTGGCGGATTTACCCATTTTGCCGTAGGGGAACAGGACCGCGGCAGGTTCGTACTCAGGAATACTGGCTGCTTCGGTCATGAAGCGGCTGCCGCTTTGCGGGTCCTTCGGGCGAGGTCCCATGGCGGCCTGCACCTCCGGAAGATCATACCAGCGGTTCCCACCGGGGTGGCCGACAAACTTACCGGGGGAGAGATGCTTGAGGCCACACGTTCCGTTCCACGGACCCTGGTTGTCGGTATAAAACATCTCTCCTTCTGCGTTCATCCCGATTCCCCCTGGTGACCGAATGCCACTGCAGGTTGGGATCGACTTGCCATCGGGAGTGATCCGGAGGCACCACCCGCGATACTTTGCGTCGCTGCCGAACGAGCCTGTCAGGCAGAGTACGACCCAGATGTTGCCATCGCGGTCGAATCGAGAACCGAAGGCGTATTCATGATAGTCGCCAGAGATCTGCCAGTCGTCGTTAACGGTCTCGAAGAGATCCGCCTGCCCGTCTCCATTGTCATCACGCAGTCGGGTCACCTCACCCCGCTGTGTGGCGTAAAGCCAGCCGTCGCGGTAGGCCAGCCCCAGCACTTCGTGCAGCCCGTGAGCGAAGCGTTTGAACCTGGCGTCGGTCGGGGATTCTGCGAACGGCTTATCCACCAGCCAGATTTCACCCCGACGGGTTGAGACTGCCAGTTCGCCATTGGGGAGCAGTTCGACTCCACCCGCTTCGAGCATGATTTCCTTGGGGACCTCGAACGAGGCCATGCGATAGAAATCGTTCTCGACAGGCTCGGTGTCGGCGCCCCGGACGGCAGTCGAAGCGGGCCAGAAGGCCAGCGCCAGAACAACGTATCGTAAGAACCGCGTCAGGTTTGCTTCGGGTGTCCCCGAGCCGCCGGACGTCCTCGAGTCTGTCTGGTCACTCATAGGGTTCTCGATGTGCGAGGGAACCGATCGGGCGAGAAAATGAAATCTACTTGTTCAGCACTTCATCCAGGTTCATCAGCTCGTTCGCCAGTAACGTCCAGGCGGCCAGCGTTTCGGGCTTGATTGCCGGATCTGGTTTTGATTCCCCGTCTGTGATGAGCTTGTTCGCGTCGTCGGGGTGAGACTCGTAGTACTTTACGAAATCCTCCAGTGAACTCTGAATGATGGGAAGTTCGGCTGCCCGGAAGGGGCGAGCAAGCAGTCGCTGGGCCATCGCGTTCAGTCGACTTGTGTCATCTGTTGAGCTGGGTTGTTCGTCCGTCAGCACCCTCTGGGCGAGATGTCTGGCCGCCTCGACGAACTGGGTGTCATTCAGGGTCACGAGCGCCTGAAGGGGCGTATTCGTTCGTTCGCGCCGGACGGTGCAGGTTTCACGTGCGGTGGCGTTGAAGATTTCCATCGATGCGGGTGGGGCTGACCTTTTCCAGAATGTGTACATGCTGCGTCGGTAGAGGTTTTCTCCGGAATCACGTCGATAGTCACGCGTGTTACTGCCAATCATTGCCACGGCTTCCCAGACTCCGTCAGGCTGGTAGGGCTTGACGCTGGGGCCGCCGATCTTTTCAACAAGCAACCCGCTTGCAGCGAGTGCGTAATCGCGGATCATTTCGGCATCCATGCGGAAACGAGGTCCACGTGACATCAGGCGGTTTTGTGGATCTTTCTCCAGCTTGTCGGGGGTTGCTTCGGCAGACTGCCGGTAGGTGCTGGACGTCACGATCAAACGGAAGAACCTTTTCACGTCCCACGGTTTCACCTCGGCCGCGGTCTCGAAGGGCCAGTTGAGACTGGGGCTTCCTTCCCGGAATTCGACCGCCAGCCAGTCGAGGAGCGCCTGATTGGAAGGAAGTTCACCCGCAATTCCAAAGTCGCCCGAGGTTCTGACGATCCCGGTCCCGAAGACTTCCTGCCAGAAGCGATTGACGGTCACACGAGCGGTGAGGGGGTGAGCCGGTTCCAGCAGCCATTTCGCCAGGCCAAGTCGGTTCCTGGGAGCGGTCGTCGGGAACGGAATTAAAGCAGCAGGAGTCGAAGGCTTAACCGGGTCGCGGCGTTTGTCATAGTCACCTCGAAACAGGACGTAGGCCATGGCCTCTTCGTTCCGTTCGTTCATGACGTGGGCCACGGTGCCCCGCGCTTTGATCGCGTTCTGCTCAGCCTCGAGAGATTCCAGCTTCGCCGTTCGCTCCTGGAATGGGGCGTCACTGGTTCGCAGCCACCAGGGGTAAATTTCATTCTTCTCGGCGTCCGGCCGCTGGTCGGCGGGCTTGGCGAGAATTCCAGTGAAGCGAGAGACTTTCGCCATCGACTCGACTTCTGATGGCGAGAGGGTACGTTGATAGAGTCGCAGGTCCTGCAGTCCAGTCCCGCTGGCGGGCTGGCCAGAACTTCGTTCACCGATGCGGAACGGGACGCTGGTTCGGATCGATCCCTTCAGGCTGTCGACTTCCGTGTTCGTCGCCTGAGCCTGTCCATTGAAGTAAATCTTGACTCCCGCCCCTTTGGATGAGCCGTCATAGGTGATGGTAACGTGAGTCCATTCGTTTCCCGGAAGCTGCGCCTGTGTCAGGACCTTGAGGGCGTCCGTCGGCCAGTTGCTCACCATGTGGGTTCCGATTCGACGGCCTTGAACCCACAAGTCCCATCCCTGATGGCCCGGGGGCGGTGCCATGCGTGCCAGAATCGCTCCCGAAGAATCATTCGACTGCACTTTCACCCAGGCGGTGCAGGAGAAGGCCTGATTCGAATCAAAGTCGCCGGTGTCGGCCAGATCTGCGGCCGCACCTTGTGTTTCCAGCGATTTCGAGGTCAGGCCATCAATCCAGCTCGCCGAATCGTTGAGATTCACGTCCCGAATTTGTCCATTGATGGCAACCTTGGTGACCTTCCCTGCTCCTTCGTTGAGAGGTGCGTGCATGACCAGGTCCCTGGTCGGGATCGATTGGGCGACTGTCCCCACGTTCGCAGTGGCTAACCAGGTATCGAATTCCGGTCGGGCGTCCCGGCGTCGGGCTTCTGTCGCCTCCCGCGCTGAATGAATTTCGGCAGGAAGTGCTTCGAAGCGAGGCCGATCGGCGACGGTGGGGACAACCACGACGGGGGGTGTATCCTTGATGTTGCCGTCCATCGCGTTCTGGGTGGTGTTATTAAAGAACGCGGCCAGTTCGTAGAACTCCTTCTGCGACAGCGGATCAAACTTGTGGTCGTGACAGACGGCACAGCCGGCGGTCATGCCCATCCAGACTTGCGCCACGGTATCTGTTCGGTCGCGGCTGTACAGGACGAGGTACTCTTCAGAGATCGCTCCCCCTTCGCTGGTGGTGATGTTGCAGCGATTGAATCCCGATGCGATCTGCTGATCGAGGGATCGACCCGGCAAGAGATCGCCAGCCAGTTGTTCGATCGTGAACTGGTCGAAGGGTTTGTTCTGGTTGAAGGCTGAGATGACGTTGTCCCGGTACGACCACATCTCGCGATAGTTGTCGAAATGGATTCCATGAGAGTCCGCATAGCGTGAGACATCGAGCCAGTAGCGTCCGCGATGTTCGCCCCATTGCGGCGACTCGAGTAGCGAATCGACGTATCGTTCGTAGGCATGAGGACTCGTGTCGGTCACAAATTTCTCGACCGCTTCGGGCTTGGGAGGCAGGCCAATCAGGTCGAGACTCAACCGCCGGGCGAGAGTCCGGCGATCCGCTTCCGGCGCGGGGCTCAAGCCAGAGGCTTCCAGCTTTGCGAGCACCAGAGCATCAATGGGATTTCGGACCCAGGCCGTGTCCTTGACAGAAGGGATCGGAGAGCGGACGGGGGCGAGAAATGACCAGTGGGGCTGGTATTCCGCACCTTGCTCAATCCACCGACGAAGAAGCTGCTTCTGTTCGGGGGAAAGCTGTTTCTTCGTCGCGGGAGGGGGCATGACTTCGTCGGGATTCGCCGATTCGATTCGGTTGATCAATTCGCTTTTCGTGTGATCGCCCGGCGTGATCGCGCTTCGCTCGACAGCCGCGTCACGCACATCCAGGCGAAGATCTCCTTTGCGAGAAGCACTGTCCGGTCCATGACATGAGAAACAGTATTCAGTGAGAATCGGCCGAATGTCGCGGTTGAATTCGATCGACGTGTCAGCAGCGAGAACGCTGTTCGAGGCCATGCTGGCAAGAATCACGACGGCCACACAGGAAGCCGCGTGAGGGATCGTTCGACAGTTCATCAACAGCTCCACAAGCAAAATCGCAGTTTAAGAGTGCTTTCACAACGAAGATCGACTTTGGATGGCCCTCGAACCGTTCGATTCTACACAAAGGGAGACTGGGCAAAAAGTGAGTATACAACCTTGCAGAAACAGGCGCGGGCCTCTGGAAGAGGCACAGAGAATGGACAGGGCGAGAGGGCGATGATGGCGCTCGGCCTGATGAACGGGCCGAGACCGTGACGGGCGGCGGCGTTCCGGCAGTTTTCGTCTCGTTCCTGCTAGGATGAAACTCTGTGCCTCTGTGAAGCAGTTATCTTACTTCTGCATTACTTACGATTCGAAGTGGTACTCCTGTTCGGTGAGCGGTTGGTCCAGGATCGAGACCGGGGGGAGTTGTCGTGGCCGGGTTGCCAGCACCCCACAGACGGTCCCCCGTTGACGCCCGGTTCGATAGGCAAGTGCCTCACTGAGTCGATCAGCGCGGAACGTGACATGGGTCTGTTCGATGACGACGTAGCCGACACCGTTCAGTGGCTCCAGTTCATCCTCACTCAGACATTTCACGTTCGACATCGATTCGAAATAGAACGACCGTTCATGATCCTTGTCGAGGTCGCGACCTGTGACGAGCCATCTTCCCCGTTTCAGTAAGGGATTCAGCGGAAGCGTCGTCGGGTCAAGCGGCTCGTGGTGGACGTCGCGAATCGACACCACCTCAATCCGCCGCAGTTCCGTCTTGTCGGGAAGCTGCTGATAGTTGTAGCGAGGGTAAAGGAACGAATAGGCGCGACCAGGCTTCAACAATCCAGGCTGCATGGGGATTCTCCATCTTGAAGATCCGGCGCGATCACGGGCATGACCTTCCAGGTCACGGCGCGCCACCCGTGAAAGAGTTCACGGTCCAATCCGAGGGTTGTATTGAATCGCTCGTCTCAACCCTTGTCGAGCCACAAACTGTAGTGTACTAAATCTGTGGTAGCACCAATTTGATGCGAACTCGGCTTTTGTCGGCGGCGGAGTGCGGCACATCGCCACGTTTTCGCCTTCGCCGTCGTGGCTGAAGTCGCATTCAGACTGCTGTAGAGTGGCCTGAAAGGCCGTCTGAAAGCGTGCTGCGCATGATCGCGAACTGCCGTGAAAAGTGACGATCGCGGAGGCTCTCTCAAGATCATGTCACCTCACGCAGCAGCGACGCACTCAGTTACCCAAGGCAGCGCATCGGCGTGTCAGAATTTTTTCTTAATCTCTCTGCCCCTTCCGGGTGTCCGCGTTGCTGAGCCGGAAGCGCCGTCAGAGAGGGGGGAGTTCGATCGCGTGGCTCGACCATGTCCCGTGGCAAACCTATACTTGCAAAAACGACTGTGCACTCGATCTCTTCAACTTTGTCTGAGCTTTCATGAACATCCTGCCCTACCCTCACCCCGCGCTGCGATGGAAATCCAAGCAGATCCAGGAAATCAACGACGATCTGCGTCGCGTCGTGGCCGAAATGTTCACTTTGATGTACGCCGCAAAAGGGATTGGACTGGCGGCAAATCAGGTTGGGCTCCCCTACCGGTTATTTGTCCTCAATTTGTCTGGCGATGCAGAAGACAAGGAAGAGGAACTGGTCTTTATCAACCCTGAAATTCTGAAACGCAAAGGGTCGACTGAGGGTGAGGAAGGGTGTCTCAGCTTTCCCGGCATGTACGGGCAGGTCAAACGGGCAGCGAAAATCGAAGTCGAAGCCTTTGATCTGAATGGCCAGTGCTTTGGCTATTCTCTGGATGATCTCGCCGCGCGAGCCGTTCAGCACGAGACCGACCATCTTGACGGTGTCTTGTTCATCGATCGGATGACGGAGACGGCCGCCCGCGATTTGCAGCCTGTCGTCGCCGACTTCGAAACCCAGTTTCGCCGCTGGCAGTCTGATGGGCGTTATCCGTCCGATGAAGTTCTGAAACGCGATTTACTCGCCATGGAATCACGGCCCCCCCTGGTGGCGAAGTCGTAGTGAAAAGGTCGTAGCAGAGCAGCGGGGTAAACGTGTCGATTCGTATTCTCTTTCTCGGGACCGGGCCGCTGGCGCTCCCGACGTTTCAGGCGTTGTGCGACTGGCAAGAGCACCACCTGGTCGGACTGGTGACCCAGCCCGATCGGACAGGGCGAGGTCATCATCAGCACGTCAATCCATTGAAGCAACTGGCCACCGAGCGAGGTTTGGTCGTCCTGCAGCCGAATTCGATCAAAACGCCCGAAAGTGTCGATGCCCTGAAGGGGACCGAAGCAGATCTGTTCGTCGTCGCGGCGTATGGCCAGATGCTGTCTGATGCCGTGCTGGCAATTCCGCGTCTGGGTACCATCAATCTCCACGCCTCACTGCTGCCGAAGTATCGAGGGGCAACTCCCATTCATGCGGCGGTCCTGAACGGTGACCGTGAAGCGGGCGTTACGATTATGGAGATCGTCAAGAAGCTCGATGCCGGACCGATGCTGGGGGTTGCGAAAACCGAGATCGGGACGAAGGAAACAACGTCGCAGCTCGAGCAGCGGTTGGCCGAGATGGCGGTGCCTCTCGCGCTGCAGGTCATCAATCAGATCGCATTGGGGCAGGAAACGAGGGTGCCTCAGGACGAATCGCAGATGACTCACGTCCGCAAGCTGTCCAAGAGTGACGGTCTGATCCCGTGGGAGAAATCTGCGGTTGAGGTGGAGCGGCACGTGCGAGGAATGCAGTCGTGGCCCGGCCCCTTCAGCTACCTGCATCAGCCCGGCAAGCCTCCCTTGCGTCTGCAGATTCTGGCTGTGGATCCCGTGGAAAATGCCGCTGGAGCCTTGGCAGTCGTTCCCGGCACGGTGATCGCGTTGGACTCCAGTTCGATCACAGTCCAGTGCGGAAAAGACGCTGTTCGGCTGCAGAACGTGCAACCCGATGGTAAACGGCCCATGCCTGTTTCTGACTTTTTGCGGGGGCGGAAAGTGGAATCCGGTGACCGGTTCGGAGCGGAAGCTCGAATGGAATGACCTGACCGACAGGCCTTTCAGGACGAACGGGTAAGCAACTGCTGTAAGAGCGTTCGAGGAACTCCAATATCAATCACCTGGACCTGGCCCACCCAGTTGGCGGCGCCTGATCGACTGAATCCGATTTTCGGGGCAACGAACGTGGCGGTGTGATCGGCTCGGATGCAGACCCCCAATGGTTCGCCCGTGTCGCAATCCAGGCCTGAAGGGAGGTCCACGGCGTAGACTCGGCAGTTGGAGCGGTTTATTGCATTGATGCAGCTCACGAACGGTTCGCGGATCGTTCCCGCTGTTCCGGTTCCCAGCAGGGCATCGATGATCCAGTCACTTCCGGCCAGTTCCTGATCCCAATCGAGGGGGGGCGACTTGATCGGGGTCCCCGCGACCTGAAGGACCTTCAGATTGACTGCGGCATCCCCTGTGGCCGTTGACGCAGGTGCACATAAGAGGACCTTCACCGCGAACCCACGGTTCTCGAGGTGGCGGGCGATCACAAACCCATCGCCGCCGTTGTTTCCCTTACCGCAACAGATCGTGATCCGGCCAGAAATCCCGAGGTTTATCAGGTGTTCTGCCGCGTTCCGGCCCGCGTTCTCCATCAGCACCAGTCCAGGGAGGCCGTATTCTTCGATCGCAATCCGATCGACTTCGCGAACCTGATTTCGCGTCAAGGGAGGCATCAGCGCGGTTTGCGGGGATGAGGCTGTCATGGGGTTTCTTTCGGCCGTCAGAAGCAGTTCGTTATTACAGGTTCTTCGGGGAACCGCACCGGGCGATGTAGGCGAGGGCTAATTGGTTCCTGAATTCGGCGAACATTGTGCACGCCTACCATCGGTCATTATCTCAGCCCTTTCGATGTAACATTCTGATGTCACATATTCTTAGATCGATAGTATGGCTTATCGCGAGTGTTGCTTGAGGAATCCAGCTATTAAAAAGTCTTTCACGCGGGTTTGGCGACAAAAAACATTTTCACTTTCGGGCCGGTTTCTTTATTATAAACGAACGTTTCTGCGACCTGCGAGCGCGGTCAGGGATCCGAGACCTGTTGCGATCATACC
>NZ_DASWWZ010000296.1:0-1950 GCF_036405755.1 Schlesneria sp. | reverse complement strand
ATTCTGGACCCGAGAACCGGTTGGCCCGTTGAATCGCTGCTGTCGGTCAGCGTGATTGCGCGGGACTCTGCCACAGCCGACGCCCTCTCCACGGCTTTTTTCGTGCTGGGAGTCGAAAAGAGTCTGGCGTATTGTGATAATCTATCCGATTCTGTGGGCGCAATCTTTTTCCCGATCCCGAAACAGGGGCAGATGCTGCAACCAGTTCTGCGTAATGTGGCTGCCGAAAAATGGTTTCCGGCGTGAAGTCATAAATGGTCGGGCATGAAGGAGTTGTGGCGTCAGGGCGGCTGACGGAGCCTCGTTCCGGGCTGCAGGCAAGGTCGCTGACACGCAGAGTGAAAAATTAACTTGGCTCAGGCCTCAACACGAACCTCCCTTCACCTGAAAGTGATTTCAAGTGCCGTCAGACTTGCGTCGAATTTCCTTGCTTGCGGTCGCACTTCTCGTCGTACTGCGGATTTCTATTGGCTGGCACCTCTTTTACGAGGGATTGTGGAAGCTGGGGACTCAGAAGTCCGCCGCCCCCTGGACGGCAGAGCCTTATCTGAAAAACGCGACCGGACCGCTGCGGACAACGTTCCGTCGCATGACGGGTGACGAAAATGACTTGAAGTGGCTCGACTACGATACCATGTCGTCCAAGTGGGATGCTTGGCGAGACCGGTTCGTCGCCCATTACGGAATTGAGAAAGCGAAGCTTGATCGTCTTCTGGATGGTCCGGAGTCGGGTTTCAGCGTCCCGTTGAGTGAGCTTCCCCCAGGTGTCGATTTCGACGAAGTGGCGCGGAATGCCGGCGTTGTGAAAGGGGCCATTCGCTATGACAGCCCGTCGAAGCGAATGATCGTGGATGGAAAACTGCATCTTCTCCCCACTGAGCAGGCCAGGCTTCTCGAAGCGGTGAACCCCCAAAAGGCGAAACCGGGGGAAGAGGCCCTGTATGACAAGTTGACCAAGGCGATTAACGACGTTGCACGGCAGTCGTCCCGCCTCGCATTTCGTGAGCGACTCGCAGCCATGCTGAAGGGGGACCCCGAACGGGTGGGGATCGTTCAGAAAGCGAAAAGCGAGGGAGGAAGTGATCAGGTCATCATGGTTGGAGAGGTCGATTACTACAAGAAACTGATTGATCGATATGAGGCCAATTACGCCAAAGCCAAAACTCCGTTCGAATGGGACCACCTGGAAAAGCAGTGGAGTGACTTGCAGGCCCAGCGGCGGAAGTTGGTCGGTCCCGTTCAGTCTCTGGAAAAGGACCTCTTCGAGGAAGCAGCGAAGTTGCTCGGTCCCGAGCAATTTGCCAGGGGCCCCGTTCCGGCGGCCGTGACGGAAATGAGTCGCATTAACTTCCGGACGATGTGGGGGCTCACCATCTTCGGGCTTTTGCTGATGATTGGTTTCCTGACCCGGGTTTCGGCACTTGGCGGAGCGGCTCTCTTAACGCTCTTTTATCTCGCCATGCCCCCTTGGCCAGGAGTCCAGGAGATTCCCAGCATTGAGCACAATTTGATCGTAAATAAGGTCTTCGTGGAAATGTTGGCCCTGTTAGCAATTGCCGCGCTTCCGACGGGCCAATGGTTCGGTGTCGATGCAGCAATTTCTGCCCTGCTTCGACGTCGCCGTCCCGTTTCCGAATAATCCCACGTCTGATCACAACGAATCGGGGCGGACTTCGTTCGGGCCCTGGCAGTGACTTCTTCCATCCAAAAGACAAATAGAACTCGACAGGAGTAATCCAATATGCAGTTGACCCCGGAACAGGAAAGAATCGGCAAGGACAACTTTCACGAGGCTGTCGCCTTCACTCGGCGATCGTTTCTGGTCGGGGCTGCGGCAGCAGTTCCTACGCTCGGAGCCGCCTACTTCGGCTATGAGGCGCTCAAAGGGGATCCGATCAAGGTGGGGTTTATCGGAACCGGCGATGAAGGGTCGGTTCTGCTGACTCAGCA
>NZ_DASWWZ010000295.1:0-2331 GCF_036405755.1 Schlesneria sp. | reverse complement strand
GAAAGGGCCTGCTTGGCTTTCGGCAGTTGCATGACCAGCAGTAGCGGCGTCCGTTCAAAGAACTCGTCGATGTCCTTCCTCAGATATGACGAAAGTTGAATGAACTGCGACTGGTCCATCTTATGCGGTAAGAGAAGGAGCTGGTGAATTTCACTTGTTGCCGCCGCGACACGTCGAATCCCATGATCGATATACCGATTTTCTTCTTCCTGCAATTTGGATGCGACGGGCCCCCACAATGTTTCAAACTGCTTGTAGGCCTCAACAATCACCTTGGACTCTGAACGATCGTCACGAATAACCGTCACCAGATTCAATGCGATTTGTCGAAGCCGACTGACGGAGCGTCGATATGTTTGAGCGTCCTCACCGTTCCCTAACTCCGTCGCCAGGTCTTCTTGAAGTCCTTCCAGGTCGGCCACGAGTGAGGCCGCCTTCAAGAGAAGCCGCTGGCGGTTCAACTGGGGCTGAATGCCAATCACCTGACGAATCCGCTGACTGGTTTCGTTGAGGACTTTCATAAGATCCTTCGACTCACCCGAAAGTCCGGGGATCCGCTCCAGTCGAAAAGCCAATTCCCGCCAGTCTGCATCCACTTGCTGAATCTCTTCCTGCAGCAGTGGATCTGCACCGTGTTTTTCTGCGTGCTTGCTGACGATGACAGCTGTGGCACTCAACCGCAGTGCCTCAGTATTGCTCTGCCGAAGGCCGGGAATTCTTCCCATTTCTTCGTTCAACCCGTAGCTCAGTTGCGTCATCGTATCCGAGAACTTCCGCACCAGCGGACGCAGTTGCTTGATATCGAATGACGGCGTTACGGCTTGAATCGATCCAGACTCGCGAGGCAGATCAAAGTCAGCATCACTATCTAAGGATTTGGTGTAATCATCGATGAAGCCTCGCATACTTTCCCGCGAATGAGGAGGACGAATCGAAGGGTTTCGTTGTGAATATGCCTCGGTCGACCAGAGACACGGCGCAACGAAGACAAACCCGCAAAGAAGCTGGTGCCGAACCTTGCGAGACCAGGGCGGACGTCCAGAACTTTGATCAATGGGCATGTTTTCAGCGTCCTTTCTCAAGCGGATTATCCAGAATGCGCGAAGCGCCATCGCGCGAGGAGAACACTATCCAAATTCGCCACATGCTCCAATACGAAATTGCTGCCAGCCAACCCGTCGCAAACTGCGACGGCAAAAACCTGTACAACGTCCACGATGAACCCCGAATACGATCCGTAAAGCGTTCAAGGTCCAATTGGCGACGAAGACGATGCACCAAGTGCGTGAATCCCCCAAAAGCCCCGTCCGCAGGAACATCGTCCAATTCGGTTCAAAGTCGAGACTCGACGCAATTGAATACCGCCGCGAACGGTGCCCCACCGGACTAGCAGCGCCCTCAAGACCTCTTGGTAAACCAACAGCGAGCAACGTCACTGACAGACTGGGCGATAGAAAACTCCACGAACCTGAACCAAATCAAGTTCCTGCGTTTCAGTTCTTCAACGCGGGGAGGCCCGCGCCAGGTGTTGTCTCAATAAGTATGCGCGATTGTGGTCAGCTTCCCCGAAGAGGAGTCGAATCCTACGCAAAGACAAATACGTTCAGCCTAGCTCAACGGTAACACGGGTTGTCGGGGCCGTCGGGCGACCCGTGTTCGCAGCACAAGAGGTCCACCACCCACGACTCAGGATCCACCGAATGAGCATTCTCTGACTCGCATCCGCTGATTATGGAATGGGTGGAGGGGCGTTGCTCTTTTGCGGAAACTTTCCGGCGTGAGATGCCTGCCCGGTGGCTCAGAGGACGCGTTGACCAAGACTCTCTGTGAAGAAGACCCGAGCAATTTCGTGCCAGGAAGAGAGTCCGTGCGACGGATAGAACAGACGACCCAGCCGCAGTATGGAATAACTCTAAGAATCCACTTGGGCTGGGAGGTTTCCTGCTGAAGCTCCGACAGACGCGAGTCGCTTTTTTTGCCAGGCTGGGACAAAAACGTCGGACCGGGAAGAGGGATCGCGACCCAGAGCGGCATTCCTTATCTCAATGCCGACCACAGCCAATCGTCATTTCAAGGTCTCGACAGTGTCATTCTGGCAATCCCCCCAATGGGGCTGATAGGCTGGCCAGGGGAATACGAAAAAAGCCACCATCACGAATAACCGTGATGGTAGCTTTTGTATGAACAGGTTGGAGAGTTGAGAATCAAGAATTGTCGAATGATGCGGACTGTTTGTTATTGATTTGAGTCACCGTGTATTGTTCGATCGACTGACGTCTTTCGAACCACGTGTGTCTCTGGCGCAATTGACCAATATCCTTTAGAAAGGAG